>JAMWCG010000034.1 GCA_023818555.1 Candidatus Omnitrophota bacterium | reverse complement strand
AATTACAATTTGGGTTTTTCAGTGCTAACTAGTTAAATCTTTCCGCATTCTAAATTTTCGCTCTTCCATGTTATTTTATAATGGTAAGTTTAATTACCTTCCTTCATAAAATAGAAAACGATAAAACTAATTTACCGAGGCTTAAAAGTTAATTTTTTCACATACTTTATTTGATTATTCCCTTCCGTCTGGCTTCAGAAATTGTAATAAACTCTAAAATTCTTTTTCTCTCGATCCGCCCTGTATCGTAATCATCGTATATTTCCATCACTGTCTTTAACCTTGAGCCTTCCTCTTTTTCTTTGGCTACAATTGCCTCAAAAAATTCATCCGTGACCATAAGATACAGATGGGGAATTTTTTCTGTTTGAAAGGGAATTGTATCTTTTTGCAGAACAAATCCTAAGAGATGGAAACCATTTTTATTTACTAATTCGTATTCTCTATCTACCTTTCGCATCGTGCCTTCAAGGTCTTCTTCATATAACATAATCTTAGTATTTTTATCTCTTGCTACTAACTCTAAACGGTGGCTAAATGGGATAGAATCATCGGGATCACGAATATAGGTGGTCCATTCTGTAGTAAAGGTAACTTTACCCTTATCACTCTTTTTTAGGTAAAAGAGATAATTTTCGTCACGCCATTCCCACTTACCCTCAGGTAAAGGGTAAAAACCTTCACCTACTACAATAACCTCTTCTTTTCGAATCCGCCGTAAGGTAAAATCATTTAGCCCTAACCCATAAAGACACTCTGTAATCAACAGTAAAGATAACCCCATTAAGATTTTAATCCCTTTCATTTCTATCACCTCCTTCCATTTTATATATAACATAAATTAATAAAATTATCAAGGGGTGTGCGGCTGAGTGTTGTTGCAAAATAAAAATGTCATCTTTTTTGCAAAATGCCGAATTTTCGGCATCCCGATCTTTCGGGATAGAAATGTCATCTTTTAAGGAGTTTTCTCTTTGGTTTTTAAGGCTCTGTATCTTTTTAAATTTTAGCTTTCTTCCTTTATAAATAATGGACAACTTGCCATCCAGATGCTCAGAGACCTCTACCTTTGCCTTGGCATAACTTGCCCTGCAAGGGTCGGGTAAGATTTGGTATTTTGTGTTTTTATAAGAGATGGTGTTCTCGGGATAAACAGTTCTTTCTTCTTTGATGCAGAGAATATCACTTAGATTTATATCTTGCGGGATAGGCCGATAGGCTAATTCTTTTACCTTAGGCTCTCTGGCAAATCTCCTGTTCCATTTAGGAATAAACTCTTCCTTTAAATAGTGATTGGCTCCATCTAAGCTTTTAATGTGATGAAGCTTTAGTTCGTTTATAAGCCTATCTTGTAAGGTCTTAAAATCCCTTTCAATCCTCCCTTTTGCCTGGGGTGAGCCGGCATAGATTAAGGTTATGCCTAATTCATCTAAAGCCCTCTTTATTTGAGTATCAGGGTAAGGTTCGCCTTTAAGGTTGTAGTGGATACTTTCATGTCTAGAAGTCTTGAATTTGGAATCTTTATCTAAATAAATAGCAGAAGGTAGACCTTTTTGTCTAAAAAATCCCTCTAAAACCTTCATATTTTCCAATGTGGAGTCTGACAAGACAAATTTGCCATCCTGGAGTTTATTGGTAGCATCATCTACCAGAAGAATAAGCTGGCTCTCCTTACCCAAAGCAGGCAGCCATAAGTGTTCTGAGGTATCTAATTGAGATAAGAGTCCTTCCTGAGCTGCCGGCTCTCTTCTTATTCTGTGCTTTGGTTGTTTCTTCGCTTCTCTGGGATAAAGATTGTCTTCTCTTAAGATCTTTCTTACAGATTCCCGGGATGCCTTTATCTTCTCTTTTTCATTTAAATATTCAGTAAAGTGGCTTAAATTAAATCCAAAGTATTTCTCTTTATATAGTTCTTTAATTTTGACCTTTGTCTTTTCAGGTATCCTTTTAGAAGAAACCTTATCTTTTAGATGATGCATAACCCCTTTTATACCCTCTTCTTTTACTCTTTTTCTTAACCGGTAAATCTGCCTTAGAGAAATATTTAATAATAAACTTGCCTCTTTTACCTTAATCAACTTCCTTAGACTATCTCTGATCACCTCGTATCTCTGCTGTTCTTTCATAGTCAGGGTAATTACTTTTTGCATCTCTACCACCTCCTTTAGAGGTGGTATTTTACCATTAAACTACCCTGACATTTCTACTTTGCAGAAAGGTGACATTATTATATTGCGGTTACAGGGGTGATAAAAATTTTTTATAAGTTTTAAAATTTATAGGAATAAAATTCCTACAAATTAAATCCTGCTTTCAAGGCAGAGATATTCAATTCTAAGAATTGTTCTGCCAGTGTCTCCTTTAAAGACTGAAGTGCACTTTCTAAATTAAGAAGTTTTTTCTTGGCTAAATATACACCTAAGACAATCATATTGGCAATTTTAATATTTCCCAAGCTGGCAGCCATTTCTGTAGCGGGAATTTCTAAGACTTCTAAATCTTTTCGGGGAGAATTGACTTTCGCTAAAGAGGTATTAACGATAACCAAACCCTGTGCTTTAGTTTTGGGCAAAAATTTATCTAATGAGGGTTGATTCATTACTATTGCCGTAGTAGGATGGCTGACTATGGGTGAAGCAATCTCTTTATCTGAAATCACCACCATGGAATGGGCGGTGCCTCCACGCACTTCTGCTCCGTAAGAAGGCATCCAACTAACATATTTATTTTCCTTCATTCCTGCCAAGGCAAGAATTTTACCCAAAAACATTATTCCCTGTCCCCCAAAACCTGCACAGATAATTTCTTCTTTCATCCTTTGATTACTCCTAAGGGATAATATTTTACCATCTCAGTTTCTATCCACTTCACCGCCTCTACGGGAGACATACGCCAATAAGTAGGACAAGGAGAAAGGATTTCTACCAGAGAAAAACCTTTATTTTCTATTTGATTGAGAAAGGCTTTCTTAATTGCCTTCTTGGTCAATAAGACATTTTTGGCATTGTTTACCGCAGTCCTTTCCACATAAACCACTCCGGAAAGTAAAGCAAGCATCTCGGAAATCTTTAAGGGAAAACCATCGCGCTGAGCATCTCTTCCCCAGGGAGTGGTCTCAGTTTTTTGTCCCAGAATTGTAGTGGGAGCCATCTGACCCCCGGTCATGCCATAAACGGCATTATTCACAAAAATAACTGTAATGTTTTCTCCCCGATTTGCGGTATGGATAATCTCGGCAGTGCCAATAGCGGCTAAATCTCCATCTCCCTGATAGGTAAAAACAATTCTCTCGGGAAGAATGCGTTTTATTCCTGTGGCTACTGCAGGGGGCCGGCCATGACTGGCTTCGGTAGTATCAAAATTCCAGTAATCATAGGCAAGCACTGCACAGCCTACAGGAGCAACTCCAATTGTCTTTTCTCTAATTTCTAATTCATCAATTACTTCACAAATTAAACGATGAATAATTCCGTGTCCACAACCGGAACAATAGTGCATTGCTACATCCCGCATACTCGCTGGGAGGCTAAAAACCTTTCTTAAGGCTTTGCTCGTTTGGTTCGTTGAGCTCGTTTTGTTCGTTATTTTCATTTCACTAAATTAAACAAATTAAATAGCTAAACTAGATTAACATCTGACTAAGCTTTTCATAGATCTCTTCTTCGGTAGGAATCCCTCCTCCCATTCTTCCACAAAAATAGACCGGACATTTCCCTTCTACTGCCAGTTTTACATCCTCAAGCATCTGCCCTGCACTCATCTCAACCACCAGAATCCCCTCTATTTTTTCTGCGGTCTCTCTAATTATTTTTTCAGGAAATGGCCAGAGTGTAATCGGACGAATTAAGCCAATTTTTTTATTTTTTCCGCGTAAATTATTCACTACTGCCTTACATATCCGGCTCACTGTGCCATAGGCAATCAAAACAAATTCCGCATCTTCTAAATATAATCTTTCAAAACGAACCTCTTTTTCGCTTATACTCTTAAATTTCTCCTGAAGTTTTTGGTTATGCCTTTCCAATTCCCCTTCTCCCAGGAGAAGGGAACGAATTATGCGCGGCTTCCTCCCTAAACATCCTGTTAATGCCCAATCCTTGGGGTAATTTTGAATCTTGAGTTTTGAATTTAGAATTTGAGGAAGCGGTTCCATCATCTGTCCCAACAAACCATCTCCTAAGATTATTACCGGATTACGGTAATGGTCTGCCAAATCAAAGGATAGCCTTGTTAAATTAAAGGCTTCTTCCACCGAGGAAGGAGCAAGCACGATTGTTTTATAATCGCCATGGCCTCCTCCTTTAACTGCTTGAAAGTAATCCGCCTGAGAAGGAGCAATATTTCCTAATCCCGGACCTCCACGCATAATATTGACAATCACTGCGGGAAGTTCGCAACCTACAAGATAGGAAATCCCCTCCTGTTTTAAACTTATTCCCGGACTGGAAGAAGAGGTCATTGCCCTTGCTCCGGCAAGGGATGCTCCAAAGACCATATTTATTGCGGAAATTTCACTCTCCGATTGTATAAAGACACGACCCTCTTCATACATCCTTCTTGCCATATAGGCAGTGAGTTCATTCTGGGGAGTTATGGGATAACCCGCATAGAATTGGCAATTTGCTTGAATTGCTCCTTCTCCAATTGCCTCGTTGCCACACATCAATATTTTTTCTCTCATCATTTATAAACTTCAATACAGACATCCGGACACATTAAGGCACAGAAAGCACACCCTGTGCATTCTGAGTTATTTTTAAAACTCACCGCCCGGACCCCCTTTATATTTATCTCTTCATCTTGAATAATCAGTCCTTTGGGACAATTAGTCATACAGAGCAAACAACCTTTGCATTTCTCTTTATCTATCTTGATGTAAGCCATATTCTTTCTCCACAATATAAAAATTATCTCTCAACCAGAAAAGGATTGCTTCTTTAATTTTCTGAGGGGATAGACCATAGAAATCCAAGAGTTCTTTTCTCTTCCCCTGGGGAATAAATTTATCCGGTAAGCCAAGACTAAGGAATCTCTTTTTCTTTAAATTCTCTTTCTCAAAAAAAGCCAAAATTTCCCTGCCAAAGCCACCGATTAAAGTATTCTCTTCCAGAGTAACGAAGTAGTCAAATTTTTTACTCAAATTCTTCAATAAATTATCGTCAAATGGCTTAACAAAACGCATATTTATCACTTCCACATCTATCCCCTCTTCAAGAAGCATACGCGAAGCCTCATAGGCAGGATAAACCATACTTCCTATAGCGAGGAGGGCTATATCTTTACCTTCTTTTAACAGCTCGGCTTTCCCCAGTTCTATTTCATTAAAGGACAAAGGGAATGGTGAGGGTATACTTCCTTTGGGATATCTAATCGCTACGGGACTTCTAAGAGATAGGGCAAATTCAAGCATCTCTTCTAATTCTTTACCATCTTTGGGAGCCATTATTACGATATTGGGCATAGGGAGTAAGTAGGTGAGGTCAAACATCCCATGATGCGTAGGACCATCTTCTCCCACTATCCCTGCCCGGTCCAGAGCAAAGATTACCGGAAGCTTCTGCAAACAGACATCGTGAATTATTTGGTCATAGGCACGTTGAAGAAAGGTAGAATAAATGGCTACAATAGGAATAAATCCTCCCCTTGCCAGTCCACCAGCAAAGGTAACCGCATGTTGTTCTGCCATACCTACATCAAAAAAGCGCTCTGGGAACCTCCGAGCAAAATTACTCAAACCTGTTCCATCAGTCATAGCCGCGGTGATAGCCACAATCCGGGGATTCCTTTCGGCTAAATCTACTATCTTTTCTCCAAAAACCTGCGTAAAAGTCTTTTCTGGGGAAGAAAGAGGCTCGCCTGTAGTAATATGAAAAGGAGGAGCACTGTGGAAAAAAGCAGGATTTTCTTCTGCGGGTTTAAAGCCTTTCCCTTTCTTAGTAACGATATGCACAATTCGCGGACCGTTCATCTCTACCACATTCTTTAAAGTAGAAATGAGTAAACGAAGGTCATGTCCATCCAATGGCCCAAAATAACGAAAACCCAGTTCTTCAAAAATAATCCCCGGAACAAGCAGATTTTTTAAACTCTTTTCTAATTTTTTGGCGGCTAAATAAGCCGGGAAACCCAGACGGGGCACTCTTTTCATCAAATTCTCTACATCCTTATAAATCCGGTTATAAATGGGATTGGTTAGAATACGATTAAGATACTTACTCATCGCTCCTATCCCCGGAGAGATGAACCATTCATTATCATTTAAGATTACCAATAAGTCTTTTTGTAAATGTCCTGCTTGATTGAGAGCCTCAAAAGCCATCCCTCCTTGAAGTGAACCATCTCCCACAACCGCTACTATTTTTTCTTTTCTCCCTTGCAGGTCCCTGACACAAACCAGCCCTAAGGCTTGCGAAATAGCGGTAGAACCATGTCCTACCGTAAAGAGGTCATAAGGACTCTCATCAATATTCGGAAAACCACTTAAACCACCGAACTGCCGTAAAGTATCAAAGGAAGAAAAACGCCCGGTAATGAGTTTATGGGGATAAGTCTGATGCCCCACATCCCAAACTATCTTGTCCTCAGGAGGAGATAAGACATAATACAAGGCAAGCGTCAATTCCACTGCCCCTAAGTTTGCAGAAAGATGCCCTCCCCTTTTTGCTACCACCGCAATGATTTTTTCTCTTATCTCCTGAGCGAGTAGAGATAATTCATTTAAAGAGAGATTTTTTATGTCCCGGGGGTTTTTTAGATTGGGAAGAATCTGCATTTAATCTTCTACTTTCTCTTCATTAAATGGTTTGATTGCTAATTTACCATCCTCATCCCGCGATAAGATATTTATCTTTCTTTCCACCTCTTCCAACTTCTTAGAACAGAACTTAATTAACTTCACTGCTTCCTCATACTTATTTAGCGATTCTTCTAAGGAAAGAGTTTCCTTTTCCAAACTCTCCACAATTTTTTCTAATTTCTTTATTGCCTCTTCAAAACGCATCTCAGGCATGTCTATCCTCTATAATTCTCTGGACCTTACTAATAAATTTTCCGTAAGCGAGCTGGGTTTCTACTAAATCATTTTTCTTAACTACACTTACATCGTGCAGAAGAATGCGTTCCGGAAGTTTATAACTAAGGCTGTATCCCCGTTTAAGAATGGAGAGGGGACTTAAGTTTTCCAATCTACTGATTAAACTGGAAATTTTTTCTTTCTTTATTTCTATGAGATGAAAAATCTGCATCTTGCTCCGCCGGGAAAGTTCTTGGAAAGCCTGTCTATACTGCATAAGCAGTTGAGAAGGTCTATAAAGATTACAGCGGACAATCAGATTGTCTAATTCCATCCGGGCAGAAGAAAGGATATGTTCCATCATTTCCTGGAGGCGAATTTTTTCTATCTCAATCTTTTCTCTGAGTTTCTCTTTTTCTGCCACCACCATTTCTGCAGCTGCTGAGGGAGTAGGAGCACGGACATCCGCCACTAAATCGGCAATTGTCCAGTCTATCTCATGTCCTACAGCAGAAATCACGGGGATTTTTGAATTGTAAATTGCGCGTGCCACAATCTCCTCATTAAAAGCCCATAAGTCCTCTAAACTCCCTCCACCCCTACCCACAATTAAAACATCTACATTACCCATCCGGTTAAATTCCTCAATGGCTTTAGCAATCTCCAAGGCAGCGGATTCTCCCTGAACGCGCACCGGATTTATGGTAACTGCCAGATTATAGAACCTTCTCTTTATCACTTTGAGAATATCTCTTATGGCTGCACCTGTGGGAGAGGTAACAACCCCAATATGGCGCGGAAGCAGAGGTAAGGGTTTTTTATGCGCGGGGTCAAATAGACCTTCTTCTCTCAACTTCTTCTTCAATTGTTCCAGACGCAATTGCAAAGCTCCTATTCCCACAGGCTCAATGCGTTCTACCTGAAGTTGATATATCCCTTGCTTTTCATAAACAGTAATCCTCCCTCCACAGATAACCTTCTGACCATCTTCTAATCTAAATCCCAGTTCAACTTCTCCATTACGGAAAATCACCGCATTAAGAGCGCTATTTTCATCCTTGAGCGTGAAATAGATGTGTCCGGAAAGAGGTTTCCTTAAATTGGAAATCTCTCCCTCTACCCAGATGAGGGGGAAACTATCTTCTAAGATTATACGGATATGCCGTGTAAGCTCAGTAACTGTATAAATATAGCGCTTCTCATCCATAAAACAATTTAACCATTCTTCTTATGGAATGGGCTCTACCGGTTTTCTCCTCTATTTCTATAACTACTGCCTGTAATTCTACCTCTCCTTCCGCAATGTCAAACCGTGTGGGCATCTGGGTAATAAACCTCTCAATAATCTGAGCAGGCTTTCTACCCAAAATAGAATCCCTTGGGCCAACCATTCCCACATCAGAAAGATAAGCAGTTCCTTTGGGAAGTATTTTCTCATCAGCGGTAGGAACATGGGTATGTGTCCCTACCACGGCAGAAACTAACCCATCCAGATACCATCCCAGAGCTTCTTTTTCGGAAGTTGCTTCTGCATGAAAATCAACGACTATGATGGGAGTTTCTTTAAGAATTTTTTCCACCTCACGCATCCCTGCACGAAATGGACAATCCAGTGCTTCCATAAAAACTCTCCCCTGAAGATTAATCACTCCCACTTTTATCCCTTTTTGGGTAAGAAAAATACCACTTCCTTTTCCTGGGGTTATTTCTGGATAATTAGCTGGCTTAAGCAAACGCGGCTCATCGTGGATAATCTTATAAACCTCCTTCTTTCTCCAAATATGGTCACCGCTGGTAAGACAATCCAATCCTGCTTCCAGAAGTTCTTTAACAATCTCAGGGGTAACTCCTGAACCACCAGCAGCGTTTTCTACATTGGCAATACTGAAATCAATATTTTCTTCCTCTTTTAGGGAAGGGACTAATCTCTTCACCGCATCTCTCCCGGGCCTACCCACTATGTCTCCCAGAAAAAGTATTCTCATTATTATCAGTTAAAT
>JAMWCG010000033.1 GCA_023818555.1 Candidatus Omnitrophota bacterium | reverse complement strand
CGCGTGAGGTCTATACTATAGATATAATTGAACCGCTGGCAAAAAATGCAGGAAAATTAATTAAAGAATTGGGTTATACAAATATTTTTGTTAAATGGGGAGATGGATTTTTGGGCTGGCCGGAGAAAGCGCCGTTTGATGCCATATTGGTAACCTGTGCTTCCGAAAAAATTCCTCCTCCTCTGCTGGAGCAGTTAAAAGAGGGAGGAAGATTGGTTATTCCGGTGGGAGGGGATTTTCAGGTTTTGAAATTGGTAGAGAGAAAAGAAGGGGAAATTTTTATAAGAGATATAATTCCGGTCCTCTTCGTTCCCATGATAAGAAAATAGTCATAAGAAAATTTTTAATCAACTGAAGCAAGCAGGTATCTTTTCTCAGGAACGATGAAGAAATTAATCTTGCTAATTATACCGCTGGTAGTGATTGTTTTTTTATCTCACAATTTAAGTTTAAGAAAAACAAGAGAGCGGGAAATTGCCTGGAGAGAATTGGGGGAGAAGATAGAGAAAAAATTAAGAGTTTTTGGGGGCAAAGCAGGGATATTGCTCAAGGATTTAAAAACCCGTCAGGAGATTTCTTTTAATAAAAAAGATTCCTTCCCCGCAGCCAGTTTAATTAAAGTGCCGATTATGCTTGCCTGTTTTTATGCAGGCCGAGAGAGGAGATTAAACCTTGAGGAGAAGATAGTTTTGCACTCAGGAGATAGGGTGGGAGGTTCAGGAATTTTGAAAAACCTACCCCCGGGGAGGGTTTTTACTGTAGAAAGGCTCATTGAACTGATGATTACCGTGAGTGATAATACTGCCACCAATATCTTGATAGAAAAGTTAGGCTTTGACTATTTAAATTCCTGTTTTAAAAGAATGAGTTTAAAGAATACGCATCTTTTGCGGAAAATGATGGATTTTCGCGAGAGAAGAGCAGGGAGAGATAATTTTACTAATGCGGAAGACATAGCTTATCTTTTGGAAAAGATTTATCTTAAAAGATTCTTGAGTCAAAAAATTTCTGCCCAGTGTCTTCACTATCTCCTCAATCAGAAGTATCGTGACCGTATTCCTGCAAAGCTTCCTGCGGGGATAAAGGTTGCTCATAAGACAGGACTGGAAAGAAAAATCTGTCACGATGCGGGATTAGTCTTTGGGCCAAAGGGAGATTTTATCATTGTAGTTTTAACTCAGGGAGAAGAAATAAGAAAAGCGAAAAGGTTTATTGCGGACATTTCCTCCACAGTTTACGATTATTATTCCCATTTTTAATTTGCTTAACAATTTTATTATAATCTAAAATAAAACTTGACATAACTTAATCTTATGATATAAAATAAAAATAATATAAGAAAAAGGGGTGAGGATGGGAAAGAAATTTTTATTTTTTTTAATTTTCTTCGGTTTTTTCCTTTCTGGATGTGGGAAGAAGTTATCCAAAGACAATCTTCCGGTGATAAAGGTGGCTTTCTGGGGAACACCCGAGGAGGTGGAAATTATTCAAAGTATCATTGAGCCCTGGCAGAAGGAACATCCGGAAATCAAGGTAGAGTTAGAACACACTCCTTTTGCGGGTTATGTAAATAAAATTTTGACTCGCGTCGCGGGAGGAGCACCCCCAGATGTGATTTGTGTGGAGGCAAATCTTTTTGTGAGTTTATGGAGTAAAGGAATATTTTTAAATCTCAACCCTTTCTTAGAAAAAGAGGAGGATTTCTCTGTGACTGATTTCTTTCCAGAAGTGGTTGGGCGTTTTACAGTGGAGGGAAAGATATACGGAATTCCCCGGGATACTGCCCCCTTTGCCTGCATTTATTATAACAAAAAACTTTTTGATGCGAAAGGAGTCTCTTATCCTACAGATGAATGGACCTGGCAGGATTTGTTAGAAAAGGCAAAAGCCCTTACAGAATACGACAAAGAAGGAAGACCTATTTGCTATGGTTTTTATGGCTGGGCGTGGCAGAATTTCGTTTATTCCAATGGTGGTGCTCTGGTGGACAATGTAGAGAAGCCAAGGCGGTGTCTCTTAGACACTCCAGAGTCCATTGAGGGATTGGAGTTTTATGTAGATTTGATTCATAAATATAGAGTTTCTCCCACTCCCAATGCTCTAATAAATTTGGGGATGGGAGTCCAGATGATGTTTATGACCGGGAGACTGGCAATGTTTTCTTCAGGAATCTGGGAAACTCCTATTCTGCGAAAAGCGAAGGATTTTGACTGGGATGTAGTGATGTTTCCCAAGGGGCCAAAAGGGATAAGGGCTTTTGGCACCGGAGGGAGTGCCTACGGAATTCTCAAAACTACGAAATATCCTGAGGAAGCCTGGAAGGTGGTTAAGGCACTTACCGATGAGCGGGCACAGACCATTTTAGCGGACTCCGGATTAGCTCAGCCAGCCAATCGTAAGATTGCGGTAGGAGAACATTTTGCTGATGATAATAGATTACCTCTAAATAAGAAAATGCTCAATGAAGCAGTAAAATATATTATCTATGAGCCATTCCATGAGAATTGGCGAGAGATTAATGAACTGTATATTGTTCCTGAGTTAGATATGGTCTTTAACGGACAGAAGACAGTAAAAGAAGCAATGGCGAAAATTGTTCCGGAAATAAACCGCTTGTTAGAAGAAAGGAGGTAATATGGCAGAAGAGATTTTTGGGGAAGAAATAATGAGTGACCGGGAAAGAAAGAATTGGGCAATCCTGGATTTAATTCGCCGCAAGGGGCCCATCACCCGCACGGAGATTTCTAAAGAAACACAACTCAATATCGTTACCGTTTCCAATTATATTAATAGTTACATTCAGAAAGGATTGGTTGTAGAAGGTGGTTTAGATGTTTCCAGTGGTGGAAGAAGACCGGTAATGGTAGAACTTAATCCCAAGGCAGGTTTTGTGGTGGGGGTGGGACTTGACCTTTTTAACATTATCGGGTTAATTACTGACCTGCAAGCAAATGTAATGGTGAAGTTGAAGAAAGCAAGGCCGACGGGTTCTGAAGATATGGTAATTGATAACATTGTCGACCTGGTAGATGAATTGATCAGAAAATCCGAACTGGATACCTCCAAGATTAAGGGATTGGGAGTAGGGATTCCAGGAATTGTTGACCGTCGGGTAGGGACAATTCGTTGGCCTAATCAGATGGGGAGTATCTATATCTCTACCCTTAAAAGTCTGTTGGAGCAGAAATTTGGTATCCCCACATTTATAGAAAACGATGCCACTGTTGCCGCCTGTGGAGAAAGAGAATTGGAATTGGAAACCGGTGTGCAGAACCTCCTTTTTATGTATTCCGGGATAGGCTCGGGGATTATTATTAATGGACAAATCTACCGGGGGGCAAGTGGTTGTGCAGGAGAATTGGGCATACCCAATCTAACCGAGGATGAACGAGCCAGATGGGGAGGGTTAGCCCGCTGGGAGGCAGATTTAGGTTTGACCAGCCGAGCCATAGAGGTAATTAAGAAAGGAGAGAAAACCAGAATTCTTGATTTAGCCAATGGAGATGTGAATAAAATCAATATGAAGACGGTAGTGGAGGCGGCTAAAGAAGGAGACACTCTGGCGAATAAACTGGTAGAGGAAGCAGGTGTAGAATTAGGAATGCGTATTGCCTATCTGGTAAATTTTCTTAATCCCGAGGTAGTGATAATTGGAGGGGGGATTGAACGCGCCGGAGCAGTACTTCTGGATGCTATAAAAAGGACGGTAAGGAGCCGGGCCTTTGAAGAAATGGCTAATGTGGTACGGATTGTTCCCACGCAATTGGGAGAAGATTCGGTAGCGATGGGAGCAGTGAGTTTGGTAATCCAAGAAATTTTTACCCATGTAATGATTTAATTTAGGCATAGATACGCATTGGAATAGGTAGTAAGCAGGATAAAATGGAGTGCAGAGAGAAGAAGAATTTGGATTTTTGCACCTGTAGTTATGTCCCCTGTCCACGCAAGGGTAGATGTTGTGAGTGTATCATCTATCACCGGGAGAGGGATGAAATCCCCGGATGTTTTTTCCCACCGGAATTAGAAAGAACTTATGACCGTTCCCTAAAGGCATTCATCACCGCTTTCCAAAAATAGGAGCGAGTTATGGAAGGTAAGAATAACGGTTTAATTGAAATGGAACTCTTTCGTATTCAGATAGATGAAAACAGAGGCGACCAAGTAATCGTCCTCAAGGAGAAACATGGAATGCGGACATTACCGATTGTTATCGGCATTGTAGAAGCCACTGCCATAAAAATGAAAATCAGTGGTTTTTCTCCGCCCCGTCCTTTGACCCACGACCTGCTTAATAATACTATCATAAAACTGGATGCACATCTGGAGAGAATTGTGGTGGAGAAACTGGAGGATAATATTTTCTATGCCAAGTTGGTAATTCGTGACTATAGTGGAAATCTGAAAGAGGTAGATGCACGACCCTCCGATTCTATTGCTTTAGCCCTCCGTGCCAACGCCCCCATTTTTGTGCGCAATGAGGTCTTAGAGAAGTTGAAGAGTATATGAAAACCTTTCAATTTCAAGCTACCGGGATTGGAAGTTTAGGACATATCCATTCTCCAGAAGCAACCTCTTTGGTTTTAAACCTATTTAAGGAAATTCCTTTCTGGGTTCAGCTTCCTCAGCGTAGTTTCCGGGAGAATATGTATGTGCAGTTCAGTGAAGGGATTCCTGGTATAGTAATTAAGGAAGAAGAACGGAAGGTCTATGTGGATACCCGAAAGATGGAAGAGGAAGAATTGGTAAATATCTATGAACGATATCTTGCTGGTAACCCTGATGGTTTTGCTATGAGCGAAGAATATGCCCAAGGTTTATATGAGTTTTTGAAACAGATAAAAAAGAAGATTTTCTCCTTTAATTATCTCAAGGGACAGATTACGGGTCCGGTGAGTTTTCTCCTTACGGTTACTGATGAGGAGAGAAGACCGCTAATTTATAATGAGGAGGTTGCTGATGTTATTCTTAAGGTTCTCACTTTAAAGGCTCTCTGGCAGGTAAGAAGAATTAAGGAGGTTTCTGAGAAGGTAATTATTTTCATAGATGAACCATACTTGGTTTCTATTGGGTCGGGCTTTGTAAATTTAGACCCTCAGAAGGTGCTTACCCATCTCAATGAGATGATTGAAGTGATACAGCAGGAGAAAGTTATAGTGGGAATTCACTGCTGCGGGAATACCGACTGGGGTTTATTGACTCAGACCAAGATAGATATTATAAGTTTTGATGCTTATAATTTTAGTGAATCCCTTGCTCTTTATGCAGAGCAAATTAATAGATTTCTCAAAAGGGGAGGAGCCATTGCCTGGGGAATTGTTCCCACCATGCTGGAGCCTAAAGAAATAGATTCTTCCGGATTATTTGAAAGATTGAATAAATTGATAAGACTACTTTCAGATAGAGGTATAGAGAAAGGTTTGCTTGTAGAAAACTCCCTGGTTACTCCGAGCTGTGGTTTGGGGAGTTATTCGTCTCAGAAAGGAGAAATTGTTCTGCGGATTACCCACGAATTATCAGAGAGGATGAGAGATGGATTTAGATAAACCTATCACGCGGAGAGAGTTTATAAAAAGGGCTTGTCTCTTCTGTCTGGGCTGGGAGTTTTCCGGATTAATCGGGAAAATGTTGCGAGAAAGATTGGCTTGGGGAGAGGTTACTTTGCGTGAAGGGATGCGTGAAGCAATGTTTTATAAAAGCATAGATGAAGAGACGGTGCAGTGTCTTCTATGTCCGCGGAATTGTGTTTTACTGAATGGCCAACGCAGTTTCTGTAGAGTGAGGGAGGCGGAGAAGGGGAAGTTCTACAGTTTAGTTTATGGGCTCGCCTGCTCTGTGCATATTGACCCCATTGAGAAGAAACCCATCTTCCATATGCTCCCTGGAACTGGTTCCTTCTCCTTTGCCACTGCGGGATGCAATCTTCGCTGTAAATTCTGCCAGAACTGGACAATCTCTCAGGTAAAACCCGAAGAAATGGATTATGTTTATTTATCTCCTGAAGCGATAGTTAAGAAAGCAATGGAGAAAAATTGCGCTTCTATCGCCTATACTTATTCTGAACCCACCGTATTTTATGAATATATGCTGGACACGGCAAAACTTGCTAAAGAAAAGAATATAAAAAATGTTTATGTGACTGCCGGCTATATCAATCCTGAGCCAGCAAGACTATTGGCAAAATATATTGATGCAGCAAATATTGACCTCAAGGCATACGACGATGAGTATCTCCAGAATATCTGTGCTCAGAGACTTGAGCCTTTACTTCAGGCAATAAAATTATTCAAAGATTTGGGTGTCTGGGTAGAGATTACTAATCTTATTCTTCCTACTTTGAACGATGACGGTGAGAGGATTCGTCAGATGTGCATTTGGATAAAAGAAAATTTAGGTCCGGATACGCCCCTCCACTTTTCCCGTTTTTTCCCGATGTATAAAATGACCCATCTTCCTCCTACCCCGGTTTCTACACTTGAAGAAGCGCGGAGAATTGCTTTAGAAGTAGGGCTCAACTATGTTTATATCGGTAATGTCCCTGGTCATCCGGGAGAGAACACCTATTGCCCCCAATGCAAAAATCTTCTTATTGAAAGAAGAGGTTTTTTTGTAGCGCAGTATAACCTCAATAAAAATAAATGTAAATTCTGCACAAAAGAAATTGCAGGAATCTGGCCTGAAGAATCCCACCCGTCAAATTATTTTTCCCTTGACAAACTTTGAAATAAAATTTAAAATATTCCTAAATTATTGTGAAAAAAATCACAAATTTTAAAGATGCCTCCATTATATTATCTTTCCCAAGAAAAATGGCGTAGTTTTTTAAGTCTTTTAGAGAAAGATTATCAGATTTACCTCCCTCAGATAACTGGTGAGAAAGGAATCCCTTGTGAGTTTGGCAAGGGGTTGCCCAAGGCAGACTTTAAGTTAGCCAAATATGTTTCCTCAAAAATTTCGGAGTTAACTTTTAATCCCTATCGCACTATTGAACCATTGAAGACTTTTTATACCTTTCCCAAAGAGAAGCTTACCTCCGTGGATAGAGAAGAAAGAGTTGCTATCATAGGGATAAAAAATTGTGATTTATTCTCGCTTAAGATTCAGGACTATGTTTTTCTAAAAGGAGTGGTTTCAGACCCTTTCTATAAAAAGAGGAGAGAAAATACATTGATTATTTCCGGAGATTGTTCTGCCTTTAAAGAGGTCTGTTTTTGTTTAGGGATGGAGATAAATCCTTTCCCAGAAGAGGGTTTTGACCTAAATCTTTCTTTTCTGGATGATGGCTTTTTAATAGAATCTGGTTCGCAAAAAGGAGAAGAGATAATTGAAAAGGGGAGGGATATTTTTCCTTTAGCCAGTGCAGAGAAAATTTCTCTGCGTGAGAAAAAGCGTGAAGAGATAGTGAGAAAATTATCTGAGCATATCAATCTACACAACCTCCCTCCTTTAAAGACGCTTCAGAAAATAGTTAAAGAAGGGTTCGATTCTCCCATCTGGCAGGAGGAGGCGTTACGCTGTGTGGAATGTGGAGGATGTAATTTCTCCTGTGATACCTGTCACTGCTTTTTATTATCCGAAGATAGATTTGGTAGTGCCCATGAACAGGTGAGATTGTGGGATGCCTGTTTATATGCCAATTTTGCGAAAGTAGCCGGGGGAGCCAACCCTTTGCGTTACCGGTATCAGCGTTTACGCAATCGTTATTTAAAGAAATTTGATTTTTTCCCTGAGAATGTCGGTTTAGTTGCCTGTTGTGGCTGTGGAAGATGTATTGAAGTCTGTCCAGCAAAGATTGATATCAGGAATGTTTTGAGAAAACTTAGTATAGAGTGTGGAATAGAGAGAGTCTAAGGGAGATGGAGAATCCATACCAGCCTATTAAAGCGGTGGTTGAAGATATAATTTTAGAAACTTCCACAATAAAGACCTTTGTTTTAAGACCGGAGAAAGAATTATCTTTTCAAACAGGACAGTTTATAGAGCTTTCTTATCCTGGTTGGGGAGAGGGACCATTTACCCCCTCGTCTGACCCTTGGGTAAAGGAGAAAATAGAAGTTACCATTATGAATGTAGGGAGGCTTACTTCTAAACTTCACCTTCTCAATGTTGGAGAAGTGGTAGGAATCCGTGGGCCTTACGGTAAAGGCTATCCCCTGGATAGGTTTGTGGGTAAAGATATTTTGATTGTGGGAGGAGGGGTAGGGCTTGCTCCTCTGCGTTCCCTCCTTTTTAGTCTCTTTTCAGAGATGGATAAATATAATAAGGTTGTTTTACGCTACGGGGCGCGTTCTCCCAAGGATATCGTTTATAAAGATTCTTTACCAAGGTGGGGGAAGAAAGAGAAGGTTGATGTAGTAGTAACTGTGGATGTGGGAGAGGGGAACTGGAAGGGTAATGTGGGTTTGGTAACCACAATTCTCAAGGATTTACCCTTGGAGATAAATAATGCTGTAGCGGTTGTCTGTGGTCCTCCCATAATGATGAAATTTAGTACCCTAAAACTCCTGGATTTAGGTTTTAAACATAAGGATATTTATCTTTCCATGGAGAAGAATATGTCCTGTGGTTTAGGAAAATGTGGACATTGTCGTTTGGGTAAATATTATGTTTGCCGCGACGGACCGGTATTTAATTATGAAAATATAAAAGATATCCATGATATCTGGGATTGATTTAGTAGTCAGGAGATAGGAATGGATAAAATAGAAAATTAAATTTCTTGTAGACTAAGTAGGTAAGATCTTAATGTTCTGATCTCTTCCATTGATAAACACTGACTACTAACTACTGATTACTGACTACTAACTACTACATACTAAAAATGAGATTATTTATAGACTTAGAGGTCTGTAGCAAGTGTCCTGAGTGTGTGGTAAAGTGTAGTTACTTCTATCATCCCCAGAATAATGGAATCACAAATTTAAGGGAATTTGCTACTTTTGTTTTAGTTTGTCGTCATTGCGAAGATGCTCCCTGTGTAAATTCCTGTTATCATCAGGCATTAGAGAAACAAGCTGATGGTATACTGAAGC
>JAMWCG010000032.1 GCA_023818555.1 Candidatus Omnitrophota bacterium | reverse complement strand
GATGGCTACCGCAGCAGGGCTGGCCAGTTGTGGGAAGATAGTTTTTGTCTCTACCTTCGCTATCTTTGCCACAGGGAGAGCTTGGGACCAGGTGCGCAACAGCATCTGCTATAATAATTTTAATGTAAAGATTGTGGCTTCCCATGCAGGAATAACTGTAGGCGAAGATGGAGCAAGTCATCAGGCTATAGAGGATATTGCAGTGATGCGCTGTATTCCCAATATGACCATAATCGTTCCCTGCGATGGGCCCGAGACCAGAGAAGCGGTTTTGGCTTCTGTAGAGAAAGAAGGGCCGGTTTATATAAGATTGGGGAGAGCAAAATTCCCTACCATAGAGAATAAGAAGAAATTTGAGATTGGTAAAGCCTATCCTCTTTGCGAAGGAAAGGATTTGACCATTGTTGCCTGTGGGATAATGGTGCACATTGCTTTGGCTGCCGCAGAGGAGTTACGCAAGGAGAAAATAAATGTCACGCTGCTAAATGTTCATACCATAAAACCTCTGGATAAGGAAACCCTCCTTGAATATGCCCGCCTCACTCAACGTTTTATTGTCTGTGAAGAGCATATGGTTACCGGTGGACTGGGTTCGGCGGTAGCGGAATTTCTAAGTGAAGTCTATCCAGTTCCGGTGTGCCGAATAGGGATAAGTGACCATTTTGGACAATCAGGTTCTCCCGAAGAATTATTGAAAAAATATGGACTTACTGCCCGGGATATTGTGGAAAAGGCAAAAGTGCTGGTTAAGAAATAATTTAGGATGTATAGGTTAGAAATTAAATCCCCAGCCAAACTCAATCTCTATCTTCAGGTAATTAAAAAAAGAAAAGACGGTTATCATGAACTGATTACCCTATTTGAGCGAATAGACCTTTTTGACCGGATTGTTTTGGAGAAGGCAAGAAAGATAGAATTGTTGGTCTATGGGAGAGAAGTTCCCCGGGGGAAAGATAACCTTGCTTATCGCTCCGCAGAGTTTCTTTCGCAGAAGCTGGGTAAAACCCTGGGAGTAAGAATGAAGATTTTTAAGAAAATTCCTCCAGGAGGAGGTTTAGGGGGAGGTTCAAGTAACGCAGCCAGTGTTCTCTTGGGGTTAAACCAGCTTTATGAATTAGGGTTGAGAAGAGAGGAACTTTTCTCCCTGGGTAAAGATTTGGGTGCGGATGTCAATTTCTTCCTTTCCGGAGAAAATTTTGCCTTAGGTTATGGAAGAGGGGAAAGGATTTCTAGATTAGAGATAAAAACCCGGCTCTGGCACCTGCTCATCTATCCTGGCTTTTCTATTTCTACGCGGGAGATTTATGCAGGGATTAGTGAAATTGGCTTGACAAAAGGTGCGCCGGATGTTAAAATTCTAATTGAATATTTAGAGAAGAGGGATTTGGAGAAGGCAGGAAAGTTGTTCTTTAATAGTTTGGAACCGGTGGTATGGAAAAAATACCCTTTCCTTTATTCCTGGAAGAAAAAATTGCTTAAAACTCCTGCGAAAGCGGTTTTATTGAGCGGAAGTGGTTCTTCTATCTTTGCGCTTTATCCCCGGAGAAAGGAGGTGGAGGAGATAGAGAGAGAATGGAAAAAGATTAAAGGGGGAGGAGAGCTTTTTATCGTTTCCACTGATTGTTCCGCCTCTGAATAGAGGCGCGCGAAAAAGGAGGTAGACCCGTGGAGATTACTGAGGTGAGAATTCTTCTCAAGAATAAGGATAAGACAAATCGGAGATTGAAAGCCTATGCGACGGTTACCTTTGATGATGTATTTGTAGTAAGGAATATTAAGGTGATAGAAGGGAGAGAGGGCCTCTTCGTGGCCATGCCTTCGCGCAAGATGCAATCCCTCTGCCCCAAATGTGGTCATAATAACACCATACACAGCCGGTTCTGCAATCAGTGTGGCCAGGTTCTGGAGTCTCAACCGGTTAGTCCCAGTCGGACCCCCTCTGAGCGTCAGGCAGAACATCGGGATATCGCCCATCCGATTACCCAAGAATTTAGGGAGTATCTTCAGAAAAAGGTTTTAGAGGCGTACGAAAAGGAGATTAAACGCTCTGCTCCGGCTTAACTTAAGATTTTGTCTTTTCCTTAGCTCATTCCTAAAATTCCGAAGGGTCTATTTTTTATAGAAGGGTAGAATTGGGGAATTGTGTAGTGGTAGCACACCGGCCTTTGGAGCCGTTAGGGGAGGTTCGAATCCTCCTTCCCCAGGAGAGGTAAAATAATACAAAATGCAGAAATTGATGGGAGTGATTTTGGCTGCCGGTAAAGGGATAAGGATGAGGTCCGCGCTTCCCAAAATGGCGCATCTCCTTTGTGGAAAACCCCTTATTTATTATCCTCAAGAAATTCTGCGGAGAACAGGAATAAAGGAAATTGTGGTCGTGGTGGGATATAAGAAAGAGTTATTATTTCCGCATCTTAAAGGAAGTCACATTGTGGTGCAGAAACGGCTCAGTGGCACAGGTAAGGCTTTATTAGCGGTAGAACCATACCTTAACAATTTTAGAGGAACCCTCCTGGTAATCTCAGGAGATGTTCCTTTAGTGAGGCCGGGAACCCTGAAGAAATTAATCAATTATCATAGAGAAGAATCTGCTTTTGCCACAGTGCTTACTGCTGAATTGAAAAATCCTGTGGGTTATGGTAGAATTTTACGCAATGCAAAGGGAGAGATAGTAAAGATTTGTGAAGAAATAGACTTAGAGAAAAGCGGGTTAGGGAAAGCAGAGGTGAACAGTGGAATATACTGCTTTGAAAGTCCTGCGATATTTAAATATTTAAAGAAGATAAGACTCCACCCCCGCAAGCAGGAATATTTTCTTACAGATATAATTGAGTTTCTTTCTAAGAAGGGAGAAAAGATTTCCTCTTTCCTTACAAAAGATAATCAAGAAATTTTAGGTATCAATAGTCGTGAGGATTTGAGTAGAGCCGAAAGGATTATGCAGATGCGGATAATGTGTGAACTGATGCAGAAGGGAGTTACCATCGTTGACCCCGAGAATACTTACATAGAGGAAGGGGTGAGGATTGGCCGGGATACAATTATTTTCCCTTTTACTGTAATTGAAAGTGATGTGTTCATCGGCGAAAATTGCCGGATTGGTCCTTTTTGCCATCTCAGAGAAAAGAGCGTAATTGAAGACAATGTGGAATTGGGGAATTTTGTAGAATTGGTAAGGTCAAGGGTAGGAGAATTTACCCGGGCAAAGCATCTCACTTATTTAGGCGATACTACCGTGGGAAGAGAGGTAAATATTGGAGCGGGAACAGTGGTGGCTAATTTTGATGGAAAAAGAAAGAATAAGACTGTGATCCAGGAGAAAGCCTTTATTGGGAGTGGGACCATTCTCATCGCTCCCGTAAAGATAGGCAGGGGAGCGATTACCGGGGCAGGGACAGTGGTGCTCAAAAATAGAGATGTTCCGCCGGGAAGGACTGTCGTAGGAGTTCCTGCCCGGCTATTGGCTAAGGAGTAAAGATGGCTAATGAATTATTAATTTTTACGGGAAATGCTCATCCGGTTCTGGCTGAAGAAATCAGTCAGGTTTTGAAAATCCCTTTAGGCGAGATGATGGTTTCGCGTTTCAGTGAAGGAGAAATCAGGGTGAAGGTGAATGAGAATGTGCGAGGTAAGGATGTCTTTCTTATTCAACCCACCTGTCCTCCGCCTAATGAGAATATGATGGAACTTTTGATCATTATTGATGCCATTCGCCGAGCTTCGGCAAAACGGATTACCGCAGTATTGCCATATTTTGGTTATGCCCGTCAGGACAGAAAGGACCAACCGCGTGTTCCCATCACTGCAAAACTGGTGGCTAATCTCATTACTGTGGCAGGTGCAGACCGGGTTTTGACCATTGATTTACACGCCGGACAAATCCAGGGCTTTTTTGATATTCCCGTAGACCATCTTTTTGCAGTGAAGGTTTTTGTAGACCATCTCAAAGAGATGAAGCTCAAAGACCTGGTCATAGTTTCTCCAGATGTGGGGGGGATTAAGATGGCGCGTGCTTATGCCAAACGGCTCTCTGCGGGTCTGGCGATTGTAGATAAACGCCGGGTGAGTCCTGAAGAGACTGAGGTGATGCATATCTTGGGAGAAGTCAGGGATAAAAATGCAGTGATTGTAGATGATTTGATTGCTACGGGAGGTTCTCTGATTGAGGCTAGCCTTGTCCTGAAAAATGCGGGGGCAAAAAAGGTCTTTGGGGCGGTTACCCATGCGGTTCTTTCCGGAGATGCAGTGCAGAAGATTGGGAATTCACCTATAGAAAAGTTGTTTGTTACTAATACGATTCCCATACCTCAGGAGAAGAAGCATCCCAAAATTTGTGTTTTAAGTATTGCTCCTCTGCTTGCGGAGGCAATTAAACGCATCCATCAGGAAGAATCGGTAAGCTGTTTGTTTGATTGAGGAGGGAAGGGAAATGGAAGAAGTAGGCCTTTTAGGAAAAGTGCGGGAGACAAAGGGGAAGCAGGTCAATCGTTTGAGGAAAGAGGGCTGGGTCCCGGCAGTGGTGTATAAAAAGGGAGAGGAAAGTCTTCCGCTCCAGTTACCCAGGAAAGACTTAGAGAAGATTCTCCATACTTCCTTAGGAGGTAATATCCTCATTTCTTTAAAGATTGAGAAAGAATCTCCTTCTCAAAAGGGAAAATCTCAAGAAGTAAAAACAGTGATCATTAAAGAGATTCAAAGGGACCCTTTGACGGAGGAACTTCTCCATATAGATTTTCAGCAGATTTCTCTTACAGAGAAGATTATGGTCAATGTTCCTCTTGCGATAGTAGGAGAGGCAGTGGGGGTAAAAAGGGATGGCGGGATTTTGGAGCATCTTCTCTGGGAACTTCCCATAGAATGTCTTCCCACTGCTATTCCCGAGAAAATTGAAGTAGATGTAAGTCAGTTGGAAATCGGGCAGTCTATTTATGTAAAAGATTTGAAGATTCCTGAGGGAATAAGGGTCCTGGCTCCTCCGGAACAGACGGTGATTATGGTGGAAATGCCTAAGGTAGAAAAGGTGGAGGAGAAAGTGGAAGAAGAGGTGGTTGAACCGGAGGTGATTAAACAGAAGAAACCCGAGGTAGAAGAAACTGGGGAGAAGAAAGAAGAGGAGAAAAAATAAATTTTAAGACTATTAGTTTTAGATGTAATGGCAGAAGTTAGCATTAGAAGTTTAATATAGAATTATGAAGTTGATAATGGGGTTGGGTAATCCCGGGGAGAGCTATAAATTTACACCCCATAATTTAGGATTTCTGGTGGTAGATTCCTTAGCCAAAGATTTCCGGGTTCACTTTAAAAAGAAAGCTAAATTTAGCTGGGGGGAGTTTAAATTAAAGCAGGAGAAAGTATTTTTATTGAAGCCCCTTACCTTTATGAATCTTTCGGGAATCGCTTTGCTTGATTTTTTGCAAAACAAGAGATTAGAGAATGAGGATATTCTTATTATTTGTGACGATGTAAATTTACCTCTCGGAAAAATCAGATTGAAAAGGAAAGGTTCGGATGGAGGACATCTGGGTTTGCGTTCGGTAATAAGAGAACTGGGGACAGAGAATTTTCCGCGTTTGCGGATAGGCGTAGGTAAAGAAAGGATTGCGGATTTAACTGATTATGTTCTGGAGAGGTTTTCTTCCGAGGATGAAAAAAGAGTATTTCAGGTTATAGAAACTGCGGTGGAGGCAGTTTTATCTTTCCTAAAAGAGGGATTAGATAAAGCGATGAGCAGGTTCAATTAATTTTTAGAGTAAGGGGGGATAATGAGAAATTATGAAGCATTGATTCTGGTGAATCCGGAGTTAAATGAAGAAAATCTGGAAAAAGAGATAAAGCAACTCTCCCAGCCCATTCTTCATAATGAAGGGAGGGTTATCAGTTTTGAGAAGTGGAGGAAGAGACCACTTGCCTATAAGATTAAGAAGTTTAAGGAAGGGGTTTATCTTCTGGTTAAATTTTCAGCCAATCCTCTCGCTATAAAAGAGATAGAAAAGAGCTGGAAATTGGACGAAAATGTACTCCGGACAATGATTGTGGTCAAGGAGAACCTATAATTTTTAAGTAAGGAGAAGGATATGGCTAGTCTCAATAAGGTTTTCTTAATTGGTAATCTCACCCGGGATCCGGAACTGCGCTATACCCCCACGGGAACAGCGGTAGTTAATTTTGGGATGGCGGTGAATCGCCGTTTCACAGATGCTTCGGGAGGGAAAAAAGAAGAAACCTGTTTTGTGCGGGTAGTGGTTTTTGGTAAACAGGCGGAGAGTTGTAATCAGTATCTCACCAAGGGGAAACTTGTTTTTGTGGAAGGGAGACTGCAGTACCGGAGCTGGGAAGTAGCGGGAGATAAGCGGAGCAGTTTAGAGGTTATTGCCGAACGGGTGCAATTCTTAGGTTTGCCGCGAGAAGAAGGGGAAGTGGTGAGTGAAGAAGAAATGGGAGGTTCTTCTTTAGAGGAGATAACTCCGGAGAAAGAAAAAATTTTGGAGGAGGAACCCCCTCCCTTTTAGAAAAGGAGGAATATGGCTAAACCGGTAAAGAGAATGGTTAAACCTGGGTTGGTGCGGAAGAAGTATTGCCGATTATGTCGGAGCAAAGTGAAAGAGATTGACTATAAAGAGGTGGAGTTCTTGCAGAAATTTATTTCCGAAAGAGGGAAAATTCTTTCTCCGCGAATTAGTGGTAACTGTGCCAAGCATCAGAGAAAAATTAGTCGGGCGATAAAGAGAGCACGGATTATGGCTCTCCTTCCTTTTGTGGGAGAATAGAAATGAAGATAGTTTTAAGAAAAGATATAGACAATCTCGGTAAGTGGGGGGATATTCTTGTGGTAAAAGATGGATATGCGAGAAATTATCTTATCCCGCGAGGTTTGGCTTTAGAGGCTACAGAAAAGAATCTGAGGATTATAGAAAGAGAAAAAAGAGAGGCGATTAAGCAGAAGGAGGAAGAGAAGAAAAATGCCCTTACCCTGGCGGAGCGGATTAAGAATTCTTCCTGCACTATAGCAGTGGAAGTAGGAGAGGATGGGAGGATGTTTGGTGCGGTGACCAATCAGGATATTGCCCGGGCATATGCAGAACTGGGGATTAGTCTGGATAAACGGATGATTGAACTGAATGAGCCTCTCAAAGAACTGGGTATTTTTTATGTCCCGATAAAGTTACATCCCGAGGTTTCTGTAGAAGCAAAAGTTTGGGTAGTTAAGAAATAAGTTAAATTAGTCATCTTAAGTCGGTGTGAGGCAGGTTATTTTGCTATGGGATTTAGTCCTATGGATGAGAAAGAGGTCAGTTTAGAAAGGATGCCACCGCAAAACATTGAAGCGGAGATGGCTTTATTGGGTTCCATGCTCATTGATGAACAGGCGGTGGTTTTGGGGATAGAGAAGGTAGAACCGGACTATTTTTATAAAGATAATCACCGGAAGATTTTTCAGATTATTGCCCATCTATTCAATCACAACCAGGCGGTAGATGTAGTCACGGTTGCTGAGGCTTTGAAAAAAGCCAATCTCTTAGAAGAAGTAGGAGGTCCAGCCTATTTAGCCAGTCTGGCTTCTTTAGTCCCTACTGCCGCCAATGTGGGATATTATGCCCGAATCATCAAAGAGAAATATATCTTGAGAAGCCTCATCCGTGCCTCCACGCAGATCATTAATGAGTGTTACGAGTCTATTACCGATGCGGACAGTTTGCTTGACCGGGCAGAAGCTTCCATTTTTGATATTGCTACTCATAAGGTAGAAGGTAATTTTGTCTCCATAAAAGAGGTTATAAAAAGTAGTATTGAAACCATAGATACCCTTTATCAAAGAAAGGCAAATATCACCGGGCTTCCTACGGGTTTCAGAGAATTTGATATCCTCACTGCAGGGCTTCAACCCTCTGATTTTATTGTTGTAGCCGGAAGGCCATCTATGGGTAAATCTGCATTTGTAACCTCTATTGCTGAACATGTAGGGATAGTAGAAAAAAAACCAGTAGCCATTTTCAGTTTAGAGATGTCTAAGGAGCAGTTAGTCCAGCGGATGCTCTGCTCTCATGCGCGGGTGGATGCCCACCGGGTAAGGACCGGACAGCTTACCCAATCTGACTGGCCAAGATTGACCAATGCAGCGGGAAAGCTTTCGGAGGCTCCTATCTTTATTGATGATACTCCTGCTATTTCGGTCTTAGAATTACGGGCTAAAGCAAGGAGGTTAAAATCTACCCAGGACATTCAACTTTTAATTCTTGATTATCTCCAGTTAATGAAAGGACCTACTAATGCAGAAAACCGTCAGCAGGAAATTGCCGAGATTTCCCGTTCTTTAAAAGCTCTGGCGAGGGAATTGAATATCCCTGTGGTGGCGGTGAGCCAGCTTTCCCGGGCAGTGGAGGCAAGGGCTGACCACCGGCCTCAGTTATCAGACCTGCGAGAGTCGGGAGCGATTGAGCAGGATGCGGATGTGGTAGTTTTACTTCTACGGGAAGAGTATTACAACCCCAGCGAAGAAAACCGCGGCTTGGCAGAGGTCAACATTGCCAAGCAGAGAAATGGTCCCACGGATATCATCAGGCTCGCTTTTATAAAGGAATATGCCCGTTTTGAAAATTTAGCCCGTGAAGAAATTTAAATTGACAGAAACATTGATTTTTGTTACACTTATCCAAATAAATTATAGGATAAAGTGAGGAAAAATTTTTTTATAAGGATAGGGATGATGTTCCTTTTGCTAAAACCACCTCTACTCTGGGGTGAGGAGAACCAGGCTCGGCTAATCAGCTCTGTGCAGATACTGGGAAATATTACAGTCAGTTCTGCTACCATCCTGGCTAAGATAAAATCAAAGGCAGGACAGCCTTTTTCGCAGAAAGAACTGGACGAAGACCTCAAGAGGCTTTACGCAACAGGTTATTTCTCGGATATAAAGATTGACCTGCGCGAAACTACAGAAGGGGTGGCCGTGATTTTCAATGTTAAAGAGCGCCCCATCATAGAAAACATCTCTTTTGAAGGGAAAGAGAAAGAGTTTGTTACTATTGTGGGAAAATCCGGAGCGGGAAAAACTACTTTGTTGAAATTGCTTTTGGGAGAAGAAAGTCCAACGCGAGGCAGAGTTTTTTTTGATAACCAAGATG
>JAMWCG010000031.1 GCA_023818555.1 Candidatus Omnitrophota bacterium | reverse complement strand
GTTGGCATACACTGATTAAACGCATCAGTCCCAATAAATCAAAGGAAGGGACCTTGGGAGGATTGTTATTCAGTACACTTGCCAGTTATGGAATAGGGAAAAATTTTTTAGGAATGGGAACCTGGGAGAGCATTTTTTTGGGATTACTTTTAGGAGGTTTAGGACAGTTGGGAGACCTCTGTGAGTCATTACTTAAAAGGGATTGTCAGGTTAAAGATTCGGGGAAGATTTTCCCCGGATTGGGCGGAATGTTAGATTTGATTGATAGTATAATCTTTGCAGTCCCTTTCTTTTATCTCTATGCGAGTTACTTTCTTAAATAAAGAGATTTAAATTACATTTTTGTTTTATGAAAAGAATCGCGATATTAGGTTCTACGGGCTCGGTGGGTGTAAATGTTTTAAAAGTGGTAAAGGCTCTGAAGGGTCAATTTAAAATAATGGGTTTGACTACTTACCGGAATTTAATCTCTTTAGAAAAGCAAATTAGAGAATTTCAGCCTGAGATGGTGGTAGTTCAGGACTTGGCTTCGGCAGAGCAGTTTAATCCTCAAGGGAGAATAAAATTTTTTGCAGGAGCGGAAGGTTTGCTTAGATTGGTAGCAGATGAAAGAGTGGATTTGGTGGTTATCTGTATTGCTGGGGCAAATGCGCTATTACCTTTGGTAGAGGCTATAAAGAGGAAGAAAGAGATTGCTTTAGCCAGCAAGGAGCCGATAGTAATGGCGGGGGAACTGCTTTCTCGTCTCTGCCAGGAAAAGCAGGTTAAACTCATCCCCATTGACAGTGAGCACAGTGCTATCTTTCAATGCTTAGAGGGAAAGAATTTAGCGGAAGTGAGAAGAGTAATTCTGACTTCCTCAGGAGGTCCTTTTCGGCTTACCCAGAAGAAGAAATTAGAGAGGATAAAACCTCAGGAAGCGCTTAAACATCCTCGCTGGAAGATGGGCAAAAAGATTACCATAGATTCAGCTACCTTGATGAATAAAGGATTGGAGATAATGGAAGCAAAATGGTTTTTTAATCTCCCTTTACAAAAGATTGAGGTTTTAATCCATCCTGAAGCAATTGTGCATTCTTTGGTGGAATTTATTGATGGGAATGTTTTTGCACTCTTAGGAATTACCGATATGCGTCTGCCCATTCAATATGCTCTCACTTATCCTCGCCGGCTCCCGTCAAAACTTAAATACTTAGATTTGACTAAGGTTAAAAATTTCACCTTTGAAAAACCTGATTTTAGAAAATTCCCTGCTTTGTCTCTGGCTTACGAGGTCGCTTATAAAGGGAGAAGTTTCCCCTGCGTTTTAAATGCTAGTGATGAGGTTTGTGTGGAGGCTTTTTTAGATAAGAAAATAAAAATTACGGAAATTCCTGCAGTAATCTCCAAAGTGATAAAGAAACACCACCAGGTTGATTTGGAGACGGTAGAGGATGTTTTAGGTGTAGATAGATGGGCGCGTGAAGAAACTTATAAAATTATAAAGGAGAGATGAAATGACCCTTTTTGCCTTTCTTTTTGTTCTGAGCATTCTCATTTTAATTCACGAATTTGGCCATTTTATCATTGCCAGAAAAATGGGGGTAAAGATTGAGAGGTTTTCCTTAGGGTTTGGTCCGGTGATATTTTCCTTAAAAAAGAAGGAGACTGAATATTGTCTCTCTTTGATTCCCGTGGGGGGTTATGTAAAAATGGCAGGAGAAAATCCTCAGGATGAATTGAGAGGAGAAATCTGGGAGTATCGTTCCCAATCTGTAAGGAATCGTTTTCTCATTGTTTTGGCTGGCCCCTTGCTCAATTATCTCTTAGGATTTTTTATTTTCTGGGGGGTATTTACTACCGGTTACCCCACAGTTACTCCTCGGGTGGGAGATTTGGTTAAAGATTACCCGGCAGAAAAAGCTGGGATTGAAAAAGGCGATTTAATCCTTAAGATTGACCAGAAAGAAGTAAAGACTTGGGAGGAGTTAACTGAGATTATCCATAATACCCGAAAGGAATCCTTGGATTTATTATTGAAGCGGGGAGAAAAAATTTTTTTGGTGACCGTTTTCCCTCGCCAGGATACTTTCCGCGACTTATTGGGCAGAGAGAAAAAGATTTCTCTCATTGGGATAAAACCCTCTGAAGAATTTATTAAAGTGAAGTATCCCTTTTTAAAATCAGGTTTTCTGGCAGGAGAAAAAGTTTTCTTTCTCACCCGGCTAACTTTTCTTGCGCTCACAAGGATAATCAGCGGGCGTTTGAGTCTAAGAGAGTCAGTTTCCGGACCTTTGGGAATTTTCTTTATTACGCGCTGGGCAGCGGAATTGGGTATATCTACCCTTTTAAATCTTCTGGCAGTTTTAAGTGTTTCATTAGCACTTTTTAATATCCTGCCTGTTCCGGTTCTGGATGGGGGACATTTTTTATTCCTCTTGATAGAGAAGATGAGGGGAAAACCCCTTACGGTAAAGACTCAGGAACGGATTATCCGCATAGGGATGACTTTTTTAATCATCCTGATGCTTTTTGTTTTCTATAGCGACCTTTTGCGTTTTCAGGTTATAGATAAAATAATTAAACTCTGGGTGAGATAATCTTAATACATTCTAACTTCCACAGCCACAGGAGAGATGAGCATAGAGAAGAGGATTAAGAGAAGGAAGACCCGAGTAGTGATGGTGGGTAACATAGGAATAGGAGGGAATTATCCCATTGTTATCCAGTCCATGGTGAAAACTAAAACGAGTAATCTGCGGGATACGATAAACCAGATTAAGGACCTGGAGAAAGTAGGCTGTGAGATAATCCGAGTAGCGGTGAAGGATGAGTACGATGCTCGGGCGATAAAGGAAATCAAGAAAGAGATAAAGATTCCTCTGGAGGCAGATATCCATTTTCATTATCAACTTGCCCTCCAAGCGGTTGCTGCAGGAAGCGATGCCATAAGGCTTAATCCGGGGAATATTTATCGTGAGAAAGAAATCAAAGCAATAGTGAGTATGGTGAGGGAGAGGAAAGTCCCTGTAAGAGTGGGAGTGAATTCTGGTTCATTAAGGGGAGCGGTAAAAAACAACTCACAACCGATAAGCACGCGGATGGTAAAAAGTGCTTTGAATTACATCAGGATTTTGGAGAGAATAAAATTTTATGAAATCATGGTTTCTCTTAAAGCTTCCGATGTGTTGAATACGGTGGAGGCTTATCAAAGGATGGCAAAACTTTGTGACTATCCCTTTCATCTGGGTATAACTGCCACCGGGCTCCCTTTTGAAGGAGGAATAAAGTCTGCATTAGGCATAGGGATTTTGTTGGCGGAAGGGATTGGGGATACCCTGCGGGTCTCCTTAGCCGGAGACCCAAAGGAAGAGGTAAAGGTGGCACAGTGGATACTTTCTTCTCTGGGTCTGAGGCAATTCGGTCCCTGCATTATCGCCTGTCCAACCTGCGGAAGAGCACAGATAGATGTAGTGAAGATTACCCAGGAGTTAGAAAAAAAATTACTCTCTCTACCTTACTCTCTAATGGCTACTTCCCCTCTCAGGATAGCAATAATGGGTTGTGAGGTAAATGGTCCTGGTGAGGCAAGTGATGCAGACATCGGTATTGCCGGAGGGAAGCACTGTGCAGTTTTATTTAAAAAAGGTAAGATTGCAGGAAAGCTCAAGGAGGGGGAGATAATAAGCGTTTTAGTCCAGAAGATAAGTGATTTAATTTTTTCTCTCCGCAAGGATTGAATTTCTGGAGTGATAATTAATGGGATTAACTGTTTAACAATTGAAGAAACGCTGTTTGTTTTCTATAAAAATATCTATACAGTTTTTGGAAATTTTGCTATAATCACTTTAACAATTTGTTAGTTTATTACGCGGGGGATGGCGCAGTTTGGATGAGCGCGCCTGAATGGGGTTCAGGAGGTCGTGAGTTCAAATCTCACTCCCCCGATGGGAGAAAAAGATGGCGCTGACGGCATTAGATATTTATAAATTGTTGCCCAAGACAAATTGCAAGAAATGCGGTTCCCCCACCTGCCTTGCTTTTGCGATGCGCCTTTTGGCAAAAAAGGGTTCTCTGGAGGAATGTCCTTATGTTTCCGAAGAAGCAAAACGAGTTTTATCAGAAGCGGCTGAACCTCCTATTAGAACCATTGTAGTAGGGCGGGAGGGGAGAAAAATAGAGTTAGGCGGGGAGACAGTCCTTTTTCGTCATGAGAAAACTTTCTATCACCCTACTGCCATAGCCATCGTCCTATCCGACACGCTTCCTGAAGGAGAAATAGAAAAGAGAATTAACCAAATCAATTCTCTTTCTTTTGAAAGAGTTGCCCAAGAATTGAAATTGGATATGCTCGCCCTTCATCAAACTTCTCAGGATAAAAAGAAATTTATTCAGTTGGTAGAAAAATCTGCAGAAAATAACCAGTTAGGAATTATTTTAATTTCTTCTCATGCCGAGACTTTAAAGGAAGCGATAAAAATTTTAGGTAAGGTTAAACCCATTGTTTACTGGACAGAACCGGAAAGTATTGACAGGTATATAGAACTAGTTAAGGGAAACTCTCTCCCCTTGGTAATTAAAGGGGAAACCTTAGAGAAAAGTCTCCAGTTGGCTGAAGAGACAATCAAAAGTGGTTATAAGGAGTTAATTTTAGATGCCAGTGGAGAAAATGTGGGTGAGACATTACAGAATCTTACCATCTTAAGAAGATTAGCCATTTTGAAGAATTTTAGACCTGCAGGGTTCCCCTTGATTTGCTTTGTTCCAAATAAAGATAAGGAGATAGCTACTCTGGAGGCAGGGACATACATTGCTAAATATGCCAGTATAGTGGTAGTGGATTTTCTTGACTTAGAGGCACATCTCGCTTTGCTTACCTTGAGACAAAATATTTTTACCGACCCTCAGAAGCCGGTGACGGTGGAGCCTAAATTATATGAGATTGGAGTCCCCCCGAGAGATTCTCCTCTTTTAGTCACTACAAATTTTTCCCTTACCTTTTATACCGTTACTCCGGAGATAGAAAATTCTAAGGTTCCTGCTTATCTTTTAGTTGTTGACACTGAAGGGATGTCGGTATTGACTGCGTGGGCAGCCGAAAAATTTACTGCGGAGACGATTGCCAAGGCGATGAAGACACAGGACTTAGAAAATAAAATTACTCATCGGAGGATAATCATCCCTGGGTATGTAGCAGTTTTAAGTGGTAAATTAGAAGAGGAAACAGGTTGGCAAGTAATTGTGGGTCCAAAAGAAGCCTCCGGGATACCCAAGTTTTTAAGGCAACTCTATAGTTAACCCATGACCAACGGATAAATGATAAAGTAATGGAAATTTGTAAAATTACCTTTTTACCATATGGTAAATCCATAGAAATTTCTAAGGCTACGGATTTACTTTCCGCAGCTATAAAGGCCGGAATTAAAATTTTTAACTCCTGTGGAGGAGAGGGAGTATGTGGTCGCTGCCGGGTGATTATAAAAGCAGGTGAATTTAATACTGAATTGAGTGGAAGGATAAGTGGAGAAGAGAGAAAGCAAGGTTATGTGCTTGCCTGCCGAACCACTCCTAAATCGGATTTGGTGGTAGAAGTTCCTGCAGAGTCACGCATTGAAGAGATGGAAATTCTTACTGCAGAATTGAAAGCAGAACGCTTAGCTGGTCTTTATACACCTGCGGAAGAAATGGAAAGAGTTCCTTCCTTAGAAAGAAGAATCTTTACCCACAGTCCGCTTTCCACCAAAGTTTACTTAGAATTACCCCCTCCCACACTTCAAGATAGTCTTAGTGACCTGGAAAGACTTTATCGGGAACTCCGCCGTATGCGGGAAATACCCATTATGCAGACGGGCTTGGCAAATGTGCGTAACTTAGGACGGGTTTTACGCGAAAGTAATTGGAAGGTTACCGTGGTCTTGGGAAATCGCAATCGCACCACAGAGATTGTGGTTATTGAACCGGGGAATACTGCAGAGCATAATTTTGGCATTGCCTTAGATATTGGAACTACCACCGTGGTTGCTTATTTAGTCAATCTCAATACACAGGAGGTATTAGGTGCAAAGGCTTCTTACAATCGTCAAATAGATTTTGGCGAGGATGTAATTTCGCGGATTATCCTTGCTGAAGAACCTCAGGGTTTGGAGAAACTCCATCACGCAGTAGTGGATACCATAAATGAACTGATTCATAAATTGACCAAGGATAATGGAATTAATCTCAGCGATGTTTATGCAGTAATGTGCGCTGGTAATACCACGATGATTCACCTTTTACTCAAAGTTGACCCTACATACATTAGAAGGGAGCCTTATATCCCTACAGCCAATTTTGTCCCGGTAATTCGGGCGGCTGAGGCGGGGATTAAGATTCATCCCCGGGGATTACTTTCCTGTATTCCCGGTATTTCCAGTTATATAGGAGGAGATATTACAGCAGGAGTTCTTGCCTCGGGAATGAATAAGACCAAGGATTTGTCTCTGCTCATTGATTTAGGCACAAACGGAGAAATTGTTTTAGGTAACCGCGATTGGATGCTTGCCTGTTCTACTTCTGCAGGACCCTGTTTTGAAGGAGGAGGAATAAGATGGGGAACCCGGGCAATGAAAGGAGCGATTCAGAAGATAGAGATAGATGTTCGTGAGAATACTGTGAAGGTGCAAACCATCGGGAATACAAAACCAAAAGGAATTTGTGGTTCGGGGATTATAGATGCTCTGGGTGAACTTCTGAAGAACGATTTGCTTGACCGTTCGGGAAGACTGAAATTAGGGAAGAGTCCGCGCATAGTTGAACGGGAAGAGAAAGAATTTATCCTTGTCTACGCTGATGATACCGAAGTTTTGCAGGATATTACGCTTACTGAGCCGGATATCAAAAACATCATTCATGCTAAGGGAGCGATTTATTCCGGAGCCGAGGTTTTATTGAAGAATACAGGTTATACTTTTAAAGATATAAAACATTTCTTTATTTCCGGAGGTATGGGGACCTCCCTGGATATTAAAAAGGCGATTATGATTGGACTTCTTCCCGACTTGCCAGAAGAAAGATTTGTTTTTATTGGCAATTCCTCAATTACTGGAGCAAAGATGTGTCTGCTTTCCCAGGAGGCATATGAAGAGGCAGAGGAAATTGCACGGAAGATGACCTATCTTGACTTAAGCACCAATCCTAATTTTATGAATAATAATAGCGCATCTTTATTCATTCCCCATACAGACATTGATAGATTTCCTTCAGTAAAAAAAATCCTTTCGGGGTTAAGTTAGGTTCGTCCATGAAGCAGACTTAAGGGAAATAAATTGTTAACTACTTTAAAAGATGGCTTTGAAGATTGCTTTTTCCGGTAAAGGGGGAGCAGGAAAAACTACTTTATCTGCACTGGCTATAAAGTATTTTATAGATAAAAAGATTACCCCGGTTTTAGCAGTGGATGCTGACCCCAATGCTAATTTAAATATTGCCTTAGGTTTGGATTTTAATGAGACGATTGCAGATATAAGAGAGGAAGTCTTAGAGGGAAAGGTTATGAATGGAGAGACAAAAAATGAATTTATCTTACGCAGGCTGAATGAGATTTTAGTAGAGGGTGAGAATGTGGATTTATTGGTAATGGGACGTCCCGAATCCCAAGGATGCTACTGTGCAGTAAACCATCTTCTCCGCGAATATCTGAGCAAACTGGCTAGACAATATAAAGTGGTAGTAACAGATACAGAAGCGGGTATGGAACATCTGAGCCGGAGAACTACCGATGACCTTGATGTTTTGTTTATTGTGGCTAATCCTGATCCCGTTTCTTTAAGAGCAGCCATACGGATTCAAGATATTGCGGGGAAGTTAAAACTAAAAATCAAAGATAAATATTTAATTCTCAACCGTCTAAATTCCACACCCCCCCTTTTCCTGAAAGAAATGATGGAATCTGCCCGGCTTAACTTTATCGGTTCTATTCCTGAAGACTTACAAGTAAGTATGTGTGTTCAAGAGGGGAAAGCGGTGCTGGGTTTAGTTTCTACTCGTGCCGGAGAAGCTCTTTATAAAATTATTGAAGAAAGGTTGAAGAAAAAAAGTGATTAGGTAAGTTTAATGGTAAAGGGGTTTAGACATACCTGTATTGTAGTTAAAGATTTAGAAAAATCGTTAAATTTTTATCGTGATATTTTAGGACTTAAGTTAGAAAGAGTTATTAAATTAGAAGGAGATTATCCTGAGAAAGTTTTGGGAATTAAGGGGATAAAATTGGTTTATGCAAAAATGAGAAGCAAAAATCAGCCTAAAAATAGTTCCCCCGTATTTGAACTCCATTTCTGGGAAAAACCAGAAATAGAGATAAAACCAGGATACAACCACATTTCTCTTACGGTTAAAAACTTAAATTATGAATATAAACGGCTAAAAAAATTAGGAGTGAGATTTATTTCTCCACCCACAAAAAGCCCTTACACAAATACCCGGGTTTGCTTCTGTTATGACCCAGATGATTATTTGATAGAACTTGTAGAAGATTTATAAAGACTATGCCTAAAGATATCCTTTCAGTGATTGTTGGGTAATAATAAAGAAATCTAAATTTTTAAGAAAGGAGAGGAGATGAAGATTGAAGAAAAAAATGGAAATTTAATCATCGTGGATTTCAATGAATTTGAAGCCTATAAAATCGCTGTGCAGATTGAGAAAGAAGGGATAGAGTTCTATAAAAAATTGTTAGGTAATACTCCTCAAGGAAGAGTAAACGAAATAATAAATTTTTTAGTCACAGAAGAGCAGAAGCATCTAAAGACATTTGAATCTCTCCTTCTGAGACTGAGGGAAGATAAAGAGGAACTATGGGAAGAAGATGACCTCTTGGGGAGTATGGACTATGGTATATTTAAACCTTACAAGAATATAGAAGACCTGGATAAATTTTTAACTGACCCTAAAAAAGCTATAAAATTAGGCATAATTATTGAAGAGAGGTCTATAAAATTCTATGAGATTTGTAGACAAGAAGTTTCAAATCCTTTGACTAAAGAAGAAATTCAAAAAATAATTCAGGAAGAGTACAGGCATAAGCAGTTATTAGAAGATATAGCCAAAGGTGATGCGAAATAAAACCTGACTAAATAAGTTTTTTGAGAAAGTTAACTTGCAGGAGTGGCGA
>JAMWCG010000030.1 GCA_023818555.1 Candidatus Omnitrophota bacterium | reverse complement strand
TCTCCTCCTGAACCCAAAGCCCCATCAACAATCAACTTGCCACTTACAAAAGTAGAATGGTTGATGACCCCTCTTAACAATCCTCGGGTATCAACACCCTCATCTCCCAAATGTTTAGCCGGGTCTGTTAGCAAACCTTCTTGTCGGAGTAAACTCTCAATCCAATCTTTTTCCAATTTAAATACAGGTACAAAATTACCTGGTTTACCCCCCTCTTTTTTCCATTGATATACAACAATGTTGTTGTTTTCAATCTTAAAGGCAACATCCGTAGAGGCAGTTCCTGCGGCATCGGTTTTAAAGATAAATCCATTAATCTCTACGGTTCCCGATTGGGAATCATAATTTATAAGTTTTAACTTATCAATTGCATTTTGAGGAGTAACTTCTCCATCAAAGATAGCCTTTATCTTTTCTCTATCACCTAAGGCAAATTTCAAAATGCCAGTACCATCGTAAACCTCAATCTTGGTGATTAATGTTTTTGTTTGACCACCTTCACTAATTTCCTCAGCATAGCCGATAGCGGCAGAATTTAATCTCAAAGATTTTTTATCCTCGCTGCTTAAAAGATTAATCACCACAAATCTATCATTACCATCTATTTTCTGGTCAATATCAAATGAAATTCCAAGTTGTATCTTTTCTACCTTAAATTTACCGTCTTCCCAAATATTAGTGGGGTCTAATTGAGAGAAATCGATTAATCCGGCCAAGGCATCAAGGGAAACCGGTTGACCTTTGGCTATTCCTAAGATCTTCATTATATTATCTAATGTAGTTTTATCAGCAAGGGTTATCGTTCCTTCTACTCTAAATTTAAATCCCCCTGTGTGTTGGGGTACCAATTCCCCCCGTTTAATGGATAAGCCCTGATTATTTAAGGAATAATAATAATCTGTCTTTAACACATTTTTTCCTCCACCATCTTTTCTGTAATCAAATATATAAATCTCACCATTAGCTTTTTTCACAATGAGATAATCGTTTTTCAGTTCAAAATTCCCACTTTCAAGCATAGACTTAACTTCTTCCGTACTCATTCCCAAAATTTGTTGCAAAAATGCCCGACCCTCTTCTCCTAAAGCTTCAATATCTATTACAGGTTTTTCCTCATAAGGCAGTTCTGACTTTGGCTTTGAGAGATCAACCTCTCTTCCAATATATGGACTTAGATTATAAACCCTTATAAAATTACCTACCCTTAATGAGAATTTCTTATCCTCGGGATTAAATTCGAAATTAGATAATATTGCTTTGCCAGTTCCTGCTTCAGGAGGAATATTAAAAATCTCTACAATAAGTTTACCTGCAGAATCTGTAATAAATAATCTGCTTTGTCCTTCTCTAATGGAAGAAATAAACTGAAGACTACCTGTTTCATCTACATCAAAGGCCCAGAAAAATTTATTTTTATCTTTATCTTTTGTAATTAGCCTTTTATAGTCATAATTAAGCTCTAATTTACCCGACAATATAAGGTCAACTAAATTATTATCCGAACCTAAATCAGCAATATGGTCTTTTATCTTATCAAATAGAGTATTGTTTAGAACTATGGAATAATCTTGGCCACTCTCTATTGGTTGATAAACTGTAATTGTATTATCAGGATTAAATTTTATATACCGATTGATTGTCCCATCGGATTTGAGGTTGAAGAGGAGATGCTGACCATTAACATCTAATTCAAAAATATAGTTATCCTTATAGTTTGCTTTTAGCAAAGCATCTAAGAAAGCTTCGTTAGTTAAACCTCCTTCTGGAAGTCCAAGAGCATATTCAATTTTTTTCTTAATTGTATCTAATTTGGCTTTCTCTAAATCAATTTGTGGGGACTGCCCTTCTAAAGGGTCAATCCCGATCTTCTTTGGGTCTGAGTCAGGTAATTTTTGAAAAGTTTTTGCCTCTAAGTCCGTTATTTCGCCTTGGTCATTTTTCTTATACCTTACTACGGTATTTTTATTGTAATTATAATACCAATCATCTGCGTCAAAGAGGTTTCTTCCCTCTTTCTTAACCAATATAAGACCGGTAGTATAATCATAGACATCTGAGATAAAATCGCCATCAAATCTGTTAACCAAACCATATATATAATACCCATTTTCCCCTTGCTTTTTTATATCGAACTTCTCTGAGAAGTTTTGTTCATCATTTCCAAATTCTACCAACAATCCCCTAGGATTGGATAATAAACGGAGTTCACCGTCGGTTATACTGGTGTTTGTCTCCTCTGTTTTACCCATTAAAAACCAACCACCTTTGCCTGACCCATAAGGTCCTTTGCCATCTACTCCTATCTTTTTATATTTCCAAAGAATAACACTTATGGTACTACCCTGTGAAGGTACTGAGTAGCTAACATAATTAAGCGTATTTGTGGTCGTATCATAATAAAAATAATGATACTTATTTGCATAATTAAGATACCAGATATTATTTTCAGCTGATGTTAATCCCTTTAAATCTGCAATTTTTAGGAAATTTGTAACAAAATCACTAACCGCACTTTCAGGATTAGAAAAAGTTACTGTAGGAACATCTTGTAGTTGGTCAAAGCTTATAGGTGGTGGAGGAGGACTCCCTGTTTCTGTCGCACCCCAGAAAATCTGGTTTAAAATGTCTAAAGGATTGTCTGAAGAATTCAAGAAAGGAGTGTAGTCAACCGGAGGCATTTCAGACGGAATTGTAGTCTCCCAGAAGAGCGCACTTGCCGGCTTTGTAGAAATGGTAAATAAGATTAATAGCACCACACCCGCCCCCCCGACCAGGCCCTTCAGAGCGAGTTTGGATTTTCTCATTTTACTTTTCCTCCTCTTTTATCCATTTACCTAAATTCCCTATTTCTTATAACCAAATTTCTTCTCCCTTTATTACAAAAAATTATTCTCTATAAGGCTTTACTTCTTTGACCACCTTCTCTAAACTCTTCTTTAAAACCTTCTCTAAATACCTCCTCTGCCGGAGTTCTTTCGTCTCACTAATCCGCGCAAAACTCTGCTGGGTGAAAATAAGGATTAAACCGAGACTCAAAATTATCAAAAGGAATTTCCTTACATTATTAAAAGTTTTTAATTTTTTCTCACGCAATAACTCTTTCTCGGTCTTTAAAATAATTTCGGTAATTAAAACCCGTAATTTTCTCTCATAACTTAATTCTTCTTTCATCTTTCCTTATTAATTATACCATATTTTTTCTCATTCGTCAAGGGGTGACTTGTTTTGCTCATCTTCTTCATCTTTTTCCCCAAAGATATTTTTCCTCAAGGAGGTATTCTTTAGGAATTTACTTCTCAGTGTACCTATCCTTGCCGGTCTTTTCCCGGCACTTAATTTCTTATTGCTTACTGCCTGGGTCTGGGTTTGATTAAAAGGATTTTGATTAGTTTGGCCTGCGGGGTTTGTTCCCTGATTTTGTGTAGTTCCCTGACTCTCTTGTCCTTTCCCCTCTTCTTCCACGCCGTCTCCTTCCACATGGATATCCACTACATCACCAAACCGGTCAAACTCTAAGACTTCATAGTATCTCCAGGAAGGTTTAAACTGCTGGCCATTGATTGTTCCCGTGGTATATTCTTCCCAGGATTTTCTTAAATCTAAACCATCAATGTAGGTAATGTTATAGATCTGGGTGGTAATGTTTACATCCTGCCACTGACCATATTTATCCGATTCCTCATCGGTGATCTTTTCTGAACCCACTTTATGGATGGTGTATTCAAGCATTCTTCCCTTGGAGTCATAGACAATATCATAGACCTCTTCGTTTGCCTCCCGGATTAATTCTCCATTCTCCCAGACGGTCTCATCGCTCTGCCAGTAGGTCTCTAAGCCAATTTCATTATAGGTAATATCATATTTTTCGGAAATCGTATGCCGGTTAACTTCCTCCTCCTCACCGGTCTTTGCTCCGTATTTATCACGCTTCTGGGTAACTCCATTCTCCCAGGTTTCCGTGCGCTGATAATCAACCTGGGCGCGCTCGTTATAACCTAAATCTACCTCCTGCTTCACCTGCAAATCACTTGCCTCATTCTCAATCTCGGAAATATAGTGCTGGACAAGCCCTGCGTCATTATAAACAAAATCATAGCGCTTAATTACACTGCTATAATCCAGAACCACTCCCTCCTCCTCGCCATTGACATAGATTTCCCTTTCCTCATAACTGATTCTTCCTGCCTCATCATATTCATAGTTAATGGTAGAAACCGTTATCTTTGCTCCTTCCTCCACCGTCTCCACCACTTCTTCCTCCAAACCATTTTCGCCATAAGTTATCTCGCGGGTAATTCTTCTTTCTGTCTCCAGAGAAGAACCGTCAGAAGCACTTCCATAGCTGTATTCTTCCAGCTCTATCTCCGTAATTCTTCCCTTTTCATCAAAACTATTTACGGAATAACTGCGCTCCGTAGTTAAGGCAGAACCCCGTGAGGTATCCGTGCTAACTTCATGCCAGGAAGTCCTTACCCCTATCTCATTGTAGGTAATCTCGGTTACAGATGATGTGGTTTCAATGCTAAAGTGTGAACCATCCTGCAGGTCGGTTCCTTCTACCACTGTGTAGGTTTCATAACCGGTCATCTGGCCTGAGGAATTGTAGGTAATCTGGGAGGTTTCGCTGAAGCTATTGCCAATCAAATTTCCTCCCGTATCAAATTTTTCTTCTTTTTCCGTATAACTTTTCTCTAAACCGGCGGAATTGTATTCAATATCATCCCGGATAAGATGAAGAGTATAATTTATTCCTCCTCCGGAAATCTCCATATTCCTCTCTTCGCGGATTACCCTGCCATATTCATCGTAACTATTTTCAATTGTAGAGGTGGTGGTCTTTTCTTCATCCTCTACAATCTCCTCAACTTTCTCCTCCTCTCCGGAAGCATTATAGGAAAGAATCCTGCGCGTGATGGTGCGCTGGGTATCAATATTTCCTTCCTCCGCATCACCAAAGGTATGCTCCTCAATTTTCATTTCGGTAATTCTGCCAAATCTATCAATATTTAAAACCTCATTTGTTCTTTGCGAGGTAAGTTCACTTCCCCGACGAGAATCTCGGGTAGTTTCCTCCCAGGAGAGACGCATTCCTTTCTCATCATAGACGATGTTACTTAAAATAGTCTCAGTCTCAATTTTAATCTCTTCTCCACTATTTTCATCTTCTCCCTCTGTGGTGGTATGGATGCGGTAACCTGTCTGCAAACCATCCTGATTATATTTAATTTCACTTACCTCACTGAAGCGGTTGCCCATAATCTCTCCGGAAGTATCAAATTCTTCCTCTTTCTCCTGGTAAAAGATTTCTAAACCAATCTGATTATACTGGATATTATCTTTCTCACTAATGATATGGCGATTGCGGTTACTCTCTCCTCTTCCCCGTTCAAAAGTTTCATTTTTCTGCCAGATAACCTGATTTTGGGTATCATATTTTAGCCAGGTCTGGGTGGTAGTTTCTACATCAGGGGTGACTTCATTATTTAGTTGAGTGGTATAGTGAATGGCTCTTCCCACTGCATCGTACTCAAAACCATCACGCAAAAGTTCATAACGATAGTCAAGGACACCGTCATTACTCTTTACATGGGTTTCTATATGTTCATAATTTATGCGCAGTTTATCATCGTATTTTCGGCTAATGAAACTGGTGGTGGTTTTACCTTTGTCTGTTTCGGTTTCTTCTAAATTTTCTGCCTGACCAAAGGGAGTAAAATCCTCGATGTTGCGGGTGATTCCGCGCGTAAAGTTTAACTCGCTTCCATCACTATCTTTTGCCCGCACAGTCATCTCTTCTTCCTGCCAAGCTAAAAATCCTTTCTCATTGTATTTATTTTCAGTCGTGGAGAAGACAAAGCGCTTATTCAAACCATCGTCGCTAACAAGTTTATCTAAGAAAGCTTTGTCTCCTTTCTTTAAAGAAGAAAAGGTATCTTGCCATTTCCTCCCGGAATTTATTGCGGTTTCTAAATCAGAAAAGTCTCCGCTGACATTTAAATTTAACTGCTCCTTCACCGAGTTATCTTTATAGTGGTCAAGGTATTTTTCGATGCTCACCGAGATAAAATCAAGTCCGGGACCGGTTTCATGGGTGACAATCAATTGATTGTCTAAGACTCCGTCAGCACTGTAGTTGAGTTCATGGTGGGAGAAGGTCTTTTTGTCAGGAATGTTGTAATCAATGACCGTCTGGTCAAAACTCTTCAATTCATAACTTCCGCCTGTCTCCGGGTCAGGAGAGGAAACCCAGAGCCACTGCATCTTCTCGCGAATCATCTCGTAGCGCCTTTCAAAAAGTCTTCCCTCATCATCGGTGCCAGATTCGTAAACCTGGCGAATGGTCTTGATTGGCATATGGAAGTTCCCTTCATAGAAATTTCTCTGGGTAATCTCGGAGTAAGTATTGTGAGTTTCATCCCAGGTTCTCTGACGGGAATGGAGCATCTGTTTCCCCTTCTCGGTTTTCCCGGGAGTCCCATAAAATACACCTCCCCATTCTAACTGGTCAGTGACAGTAGTCTGGATGATTTCCACATCCTTGTTATTTATGCTATCCCAGGCAAATTGCTTAGTGCGGGACTGAATATATTCATCAAAACTCTCTACATTACTTAAACTAAATTGATACTCAATGGTCTCTTCAGAAGTATTCTTTCCTGAATAGATGGTGTTTCTGCGATTGATGGTCAGACTGAAATTGGTGCGGGGATATTTTTCCACTAACTCCTCAAAACTTTCTCCCTTCCATTTATCTAAAAGTCCTAACTCCTGGAGTTTTTCTTTTATCCAGTTCTTGAAGATATCAAATCTTCCTGAATATTGATACCATTTCGTCCCGTCAGGGTTCTCACCCACTACCTCATTGGGAGAAGCGCGTTCAATCTTCTGCTTCATCTCCTGTGCCTCACGCTGAATCTTCTCCTGGGTCTTTACGCGCTCCTCAGTGCTCTCCCGACTGTTTTTCTCTAAATTCTCCGGAACCTGCGTAGAAATATCTAATTGCCGGTTTCTCTCCTCAATATTTTTTTTAATCTGAATTCTTGCTTTTTGCCACTCATCAAGGGTGCGTGCACTATCAATAATTCCCACATTTCTTTCAGGCTCTTTACCGGTTATCTGGGTGCGTACGCGCGATTCTGCCTGCCCGGTAATGAAAAAGAGTATAACCCCCCCACCCCAGAGAAATAGTCTTATTTTTTTATTCCTCATCTCTTTTCAAATAGTTATTTAATCTTCTTTTCCATATAAAATATATCATATATTTTGGGAATTGTCAAGGTGGTGTGCAATTTATTTTACCAGATAAGAAAATCAGAAGAAGTTTTTTCCGAGGGAGAGAACAAACCAAATCCTTTAAGATTTGAGGGAGTAAAGGTATAAAATCCCGGAATAAGTAAAATCTCTGCTTGGGAAAAAGATTCTGCCTGGGTAGAGGAAGAAAAGTTTTCACTTAAGGAGGCAAAAAGCTCGTCTCTCTTTAAGAAAGGATTTTCCCATAAGGCGAGCACAACTTCAGCAGCTACCTGAGGAGCGGTGAAAGATGTTCCTGGTAAACCTGAATAAGCAGGCCTACAGGTATCTCCCTGGTTAGAATAATTTTCTCCGCAGGCACCTACCGATAAAACCGCTCTTCCCGCATCAGACCAGGAAGAAACCCCTTTCCCTTCATTTCCCGAAGAAGCAACTATAAAAACCTTTTCTGCTAAATCCTGAAGGGCAGAAACCAATAAGCTGCTCAATTTCCCGTCGGCCGGACCAATACTCATATTTAAAACCCTAACTCCATCTCCACCTATCTCTGCTAAAGCTTGCAGGAAAGCAGATTCGCAAACCTCTTTACCTCCTCCTACTTCTTCTCCGGGGAGAAGGTAAGTAATAATTTCTATGGAAGCATGAGGATTTTTTTCAAGTATTTTTTCTACCAAAACTTTTTTCACCAATTCGGCGTGTTTCGGGTCTATATCCAGAATCCCCACACGAATAGGAGGTTCTTTTCCCTCATTACCAATTTTCTCCGAAATTTTCTGAATCCCACTGACTTTCTGGCCTTCCTTTTTTGCCGAAAGAGGGGCAATGAGAAAAGGTGGTAAATTATTCTCTTCTTTTTTTTCAGGTTCAAGAGAGGGAGTGGATGTAAGGGATAAACCACTTATTCCGGAGGAAGGCAAAGAAAGATTAAGTGTAGGATTTGATTCTGTAGAGGTCTGCGCTTCTGGCGCGCTTGCAGGAAGAGATAAAGAAGAGAGATTATTCCTATTCTCAGGAATGTATGGCTCAGGAAGTTTTTGTTCAGGGAGTTTAACACTCGTTGACTTAAACTCATAAGGCTGAGGTGAATAAACCGGAATTATTTCCTGGGCAGTTAAAATCTTTGCCTCCACAGAAAATTTTATCGGTGGTAATTCCCCAGAATAATTGTTAAAATTAACCTCTTTGAAGGAGATTTCCGGTAAAGTAGAAAAACTTAAATCAATTCTGGTAAGTTTAAGTAAAGGCTTAAGTTCTTCTCTTTTAAATATACTCTTTAAATTGTTTTCTTTCTCAGATTCTTGTTCGGGGACTAAATTTTTAATCTCTTCTCTCTGCGCAAAAATAGGAGGTTTCTCGGTTTCCTCTTTTGGAGAGGGTAAAGCAGGAATTTGGGGAAGAAAAGAATCCCTTTTCTCTTCCGCAGAAGTGAAACTGAGTTCTCTTACTTCTTCCTCTTTCTCTGCCTTAATCTCTAAGACCAAATTCGGGAGAAATTTCTCTAATAACTCCTCGGGGATTTCCTCCCCATAGCCAAATAGATAGGCAGTAGGATTAAGGCTTAAAGAATGAATAAGAGTTTCTGCTCCTTTCCCGTATTCACGCTTTAGGTCAGCTGTTTCCCAAGCAAAGGTAGAAGAAACCAAGATAACCAAAAAAGAAGTCACGAAATAAATCTTTTTCATTTCTAATTTAAATATAGCATAATCTTTCTCTTTCATCAATATCTTCCCTTTTTATTAAACAAAAACAAAAATAAAATTATTACAAAAAATTTTAAGGTTTAACATAAGAAGAAAGCTCTTTTTCTAAAACCAAACTCAATAGCTTTACCATTGCCTTTGCAGCCCCAGAAAGGACGAAAGAAGATTTTGAATTCTCAATTTGTCCAAGAAGAATACTTAAGTTAATAAAATCTGCTAAACCTATTTCACCTAATGTTTCAGAAGCTAAGGAAATGGTTTCT
>JAMWCG010000029.1:6429-9300 GCA_023818555.1 Candidatus Omnitrophota bacterium | reverse complement strand
AGCAGCTCTAATTCCTCTCCTTCTTCTAAAGGGGGAAGGAGTTTCTCTTCCATCCCTTCTTCTTTATATACAAGCAGGTAGCCAGGGAAAACCAATTTTGTGCTATGTGCAGAAAATAGATATATACCTGCCTGAATATCTACACTTACTCCTTCAAAAACCGCCGGCTTCATCTGAGAAGAGACAAATCTTCTCCAGATGAGTTCATAGAGGGCATACTGTTCCGGCGTAAGAAATTCTTTCACTTTCTCTGGCTCACGCCCGACGAAGGTTGGTCTGATGGCCTCGTGGGCCTCCTGAGCGGATTTCTTAGATTTGTATTGATAAGGGAGAACAGGTAAATAATCTTTCCCAAATCGCTCCTGAATAAAGTCACGCAATTCTTCTAAAGCGCTCTCCGCTATCTTCACTGAATCGGTACGCATATAGGTAATTAAGCCCACCCGCTCTTCTTTACCTAAATCAATTCCCTCATACAGCTGCTGGGCAACCCGCATTGTCTTCTCGGTAGAAAAATGTAGTTTATTAAATGCCTCCTGTTGGAGTTTGCTGGTAGTAAAAGGAGGGGGAGGATTTTTCTTCTTCTCTTTCCTCTCAATCTCAGTCACTACAAATTTTTCTTTTTTTATTTTTTCTACCAAATCATCTGCAGATTCTTTATTCTTTATCTCTGCTTTCCCTCCGCCAATTTTATCTAATTTTGCCTTAAACACCTCTGGTGACTGGTAACCGGTAACTGGTAACTTCTTCCTTAACTCTGCCTCAATCTCCCAGTATTCCTGGGGAATGAAGTTCTTTATCTCCTTTTCTCTCTCTACAATCAACTTCACTGCTACCGACTGCACCCTGCCTGCGCTCAACCCCCTGCCTACCTTTCTCCAGAGTAAAGGGCTCAAGGAATATCCCACGATCCGGTCTAAAATCCTTCTTGCCTGTTGTGCCTTAACCAGGTCCATATTGATGCTCGTGGGATTTTGAAATGCCTCTTTTATTGCCTTAGGAGTAATCTCATGAAAAATAACCCGTTTTATGTTTTTATCTTTGCCCAAGAGATTGGAGAGATGCCAAGATATCGCTTCTCCTTCGCGGTCAGGGTCGGTGGCTAAATAAAGAGAATTTTTATCCTTAGCCACTTTTTTAAGTCTATCAATGATTTTCTTCTTCCCCGGAATAATGCTATAATGGGGTTTAAAATTATTCTCAATTTCCACAGACATAGAAGCGCCCCTGAGGTCCATTATGTGTCCCATGGAAGACTCCACAGTGTAATCTTTCCCTAAAATTTTGTTAATTGTCCTTGCTTTGGCGGGTGATTCTACAATTACCAATCCTTTACTCATTTCTTCACAAACATTTTTCCAGGGAGTTGCTTAATCAGTCCCTTCAGTTCCAATTTTAATAGGATATTTGCCACTTCGCTCATCTGGAGATTTGTTTCCATTTTGATTTCGTCTATATATTTTGGCTCATCACTCAACAATGTATATATTTCCCCCTCCCTTTCATCAAGAGAGAAAGGTTTATTATTATCTTCTTTTAAATAATCCATGTCAAGTTTTAATTCTTCCAGGATGTCTTCTACTGAAGAAACAAGTTTTGCTCCTTCTTTTATAAGAGTGTGGGTTCCCCGGGAAGTAGGTGAATCTACCTTCCCCGGGACAGCAAATACTTCTCTCCCTTGCTCCAGAGCAAAATCTGCGGTAATCAAAGCCCCACTTCTCTCTCCTGCCTCCACCACAATCACCCCTTTAGACAGACCACTGATGAGCCGATTCCTACGCGGAAAATTCTGTCTTAAAGGAGGATATTCTAAGGGGAATTCGGAAAACAGGGCACCATTTTGAAAAATTTCTTCTGAGAGTTTTTTATTCTCTTGAGGATAAATATTAAGCAAACCACTACCCAATACCGCAATGGTCCTTCCTTTGGCTTTCAGAGCCCCCCTATGTGCCTGCGTATCAATACCTCTGGCTAAACCAGAAACAATGGTCAACCCCCTTAAAGCCAGGAGATAGGAAAATTTTTCTGCTAAAGAAAGCCCATAATAAGAAGCCAGACGCGAACCCACCATGGCCAAGGCATTTGCATCGCTATCTTTATAATCTCCTTTTAAATACAGAATATAGGGAGGGTCGTAGATTTCTTTTAGATTTTCGGGATAATTTTTCTCTTCTAAAGTCAAAAGAGTAATTCTATTTTCTCTAATCAATTCTATCTCTCTTTTTAAATCAAAATCTTTATAGGCTCTTTTAATCTTTCCGACTAAATTTTTGTTCATCCCTTCAATTTTAGATAAAGATTCCTCTGGTTGAGAAAATATTTTGACAAAACTACCCAATTTCTCCTTCAAGTATTTTAATCTCTCTGTTCCTAACCCTTCTATAGAGTTGAGTATAAGTAAAGCTTCAATTTCTTCCATCGGAAAATCTTTATTTTTATATAACCGAGAAAGAAAATTCTAAACTACACCCAGCTTATTCCGGATAATCTGTGCCCTCTTTACATCGCGTTGCTGGGCAGTAAGTTTTTTCCCTTCCAATTTCTGGAGGTGTGCGGGCTGGATAAAAATAAAGAGTTCATTGAGCTGACGGCGGTTAATATCTTTGATAATTCCTAAATCTACTCCCAGTCTTACCTGAGAAAGAAGCTCAATCGTTTCATTACTGGAGATAATATAAGCATTTTTGAGAATCCCATAAGCACGCCAGATACGGTCAGTGATCCTTTCTTTTTCCTGGGTCATAATTATCTGTCGGGCATTCTGCTCATATTCTACCACCTGTCTGATAATCCTCTCTAAATTATCAATTATATCTTCCTCTCTCTGCCCCAGTGTTACCTGATTGGAGATTTGGAAAAGATTTCCACTCG
>JAMWCG010000029.1:0-6419 GCA_023818555.1 Candidatus Omnitrophota bacterium | reverse complement strand
TCTGTCCCTTCTCCGTAAAAGCCCCGTGCGGTAAGTCCCAGTCGGGTGATTGCCTGAAGAACCTTATTTATCTGTTTTGTAAATACCAGCACAGGGAGATGGAGCATCACTGAAGCACGTAGACCTGTTCCTACATTTGTCGGACAGGCGGTAAGATAACCCCACTCGGAAGAAAAAGCAAAATTGAGCCTCTCCGAAAGAAAACGGTCTATTTTCTGGGCTATCTCAAAAGCCTCACTGATGTTAAAACCCGATTGCATTACCTGAAGACGCAGATGGTCCTCTTCATTGATCATTCCACTCACCGCTTCATTGGAACTTATTATTACTGCCTTGGAATTCGGCTTCTGAATAAACTCATGGGAAACTAAATGTCTTTCCAGAAGAAAAATACGGTCAAGTTCATCAATTTCTTTCATAATTAGAAAAAGCCCTCCCTGAAGAAACTCATTTTCCCTCAGCGTGTTTGTAAACGCTTCCAGAATATCCTCTTTCTCTTTCTTATCTGCCCAGTGGGTAAAGGGGATTTTATCCAGATTGCGCGCTAAACGCACCCGGCTGGACATCACAATATCAGAACTCGGACCTTCTCCTTTAAGCCATTCTCCTAAACGAACTAATAAATCATCTAAAATCATTTCTCTTCCTTTCTCTTCTGATTTTTCTTCTCTAATTCCCTTATCTTATCTCTCAGTCGGGCTGCTTCTTCAAATTCCTCTCTCTGGATTGCTTCCTGCAATTTTTCCTTAAGGATGTCTATCTCCGACTTTCTTTTCACCTCTTTGATTATCTTTAAGGGTGCCTTCCCCAAATGTTGAATAGAACCATGGATGCGTTTCAGGAGGGGGACGAGATTCTTGCGAAAAGCGACATAACATTCACTACAGCCTAAACGACCAATCTTCTTAAAATCTTCGTAAGTCATACCGCAGTTATTGCATTTAAGTTTTAATTCTTCCTTGGTCTTTTCTCCCAAGGTCGTCCCTAAATCCGCAATCCCTGCCAAGAGGTCGGATACTCCAAATTGTTGTTCCATCTGAATAGACTTCTCCCGTGCACAATCTTCACAGAGATGCATCTCAGTGATTTGGTTATTGATAATCTCAGTCACATGGACGGTGGCTTGTTTTTTCCCGCATATATCGCACAACATATCTTTCTCCTTTCCTTGAGGATGGAGTAAATCTAAGACCTATCTGATTTTTACAAGCTGTATCTCACCCCTGCAGATTTAGTCAATTCTTTGAATTTGCGCATCAGGCTTAAGGTAATTTCCCCCGGCTTACCCTCCCCAATAACCCTGGAATCAATTTTCACCACGGGAATAATCTCGGCAGCGGTGCCGGTAAGAAAACATTCATCTGCATTGTAGAGTTCATGCCGGGTGAAGATAGTTTCTTTTACCTCAAACCCTGCCTTTTCTGCTAACTCCATTACCGCAGCACGGGTAATCCCCTTGAGTATCCCGGCATAGGGAGGAGGTGTGATGATTAATCTATTTTTTATCATAAAGATATTGTCTCCCGTGCACTCTGCAACATAACCGAAAGAATTGAGCATTATCGCTTCCTCCACTCCACAATTAATGGCTTCAATTTTTGCCAGAATATTATTGAGATAATTCAAAGACTTAATCTGCGGATTAAGTGCCTCAGGGATGTTTCTCTGGGTAGGGACAGTGATTATCTCTAAACCTTCCCGATAATACTTTTCCGGATAAAGAACAATCTTATCCGCAATAATGAAAATGTTTGGTTTTTTACATTTTCGTGGGTCTAAACCCAAATCTCCTTCTCCCCGCGTAACCACCACCCTGATATAAGCATCCCTTAAACGATTTGCCTTAAGGGTCTCCAGCACAGCCTGCTCCATTTCCTCTTTACGCAAGGGTATCTCCAACATCAGCGTATGGGCGGATTCATAAAGCCGGTCAATGTGCTCTTTCAGTTTAAACACTAAACAGTCGTAAGAACGAATACCTTCAAAGACTCCATCCCCATACAAAAGTCCATGGTCAAAAACCGAAATCTTTGCCTCTTCTTTATCCACCCATTTACCGTTCATATAAATTTTAATCCCCATACCCTCTCCTTTGTTAAGCACGAATTTTTGTTACTGGGACATCTCTAACCAAGGTTCCGTCCTTTATATAAACAATCCGTTGCGCTTTTTCGGCTAATTCTTCCGCATGGGTTACTAAAATGATTGTCTGTCCTTTATTTCTGTTTAAATCCACCAGATAATTGAGCACCAATTCTCCCATCTGAGAATCAAGATTTCCCGTAGGCTCATCGCAGAGAAGTAACGCAGGTTCATTTATTAAAGCCCGCGCAATAGCCACCCTCTGTTGTTCTCCTCCGGAAAGTTCGTTGGGTCTATGGCCAAGTCTATCCTGCAAACCGAGGAAGGTAAGCATTTCCTTCGCTCTCTCTTGACATTCTCTTCGCTTACGAAAACCAGCAACTAAACCTGCCAGATAAACATTCTCTAAGATATTGAATTCCGGAAGAAGATGATAAAATTGAAAGACAAAACCTACTTTTCTATTCCTTATCTTCGCTCTCTCAGGCTCACTCATATTATACAAATTTATTCCTTCAAAGTAAACCTCTCCTTTTGTAGGGGATTCTAAACCTCCTAAGATATGTAAAAGGGTAGATTTACCTGCCCCGGAAGGACCAACAATGGCGGTAAACTCTCCCTTCCCCACCTTAAGATTTATCCCCTTCAAAACCTCTAAAGGATTTTTCTGCGTATCGTATAGCTTATACAGATTTCTTGCTTCCAGCATTTTTATTTTTGAATTTTATTCATATCTCAAAGCCTCCACTGGCTCAAGTTGAGCAGCTTTCTTAGCAGGGTGAAGTGTAGCCAGATAGCTCAAGAGGAGAGAAAAAAATATGACCAGAAAAAAATCAATCTTTTCTATTCTTACAGGGATACGCTCTATGTAATAAATATCCGAGGGGAGTTTAATAAATTGATAATTCTTTAGAAGATATGTCAAAAAGATACCCCCAATTAGTCCCAGAACAGTTCCTCCTATTCCAATAATCATTCCTTCGTAACTAAAGATTAATTTTATGGAGCGATTAGATACTCCGATTGCTTTAAGAATTCCGATGTCTTTCGTTTTTTCCATCACCAGCATTATTAAAGTAGAAGCAATATTAAAAGCAGCCACCACGATGATTAGGGTAAGAATAATAAACATTACAGTTTTTTCCAATTTTAAAGCGGAAAAGAGATTTTTATTCAAGTCCATCCAGGTAAGGACAAGATAATCCGGACCAATATTTTCTATAATATTTTTTCGTACCTTTGAGGCAGAATCTACTTCCTCTATCCTTAACCCCAGACCGGAGACAAATCCTTCTAAACCAAAAATCTCCTGAGCATCTTTTAAATGAATCAAACTCAGATTGGCATCATATTCATACATTCCGGAATGGAATATGCCACTAATTTTGAAATTATAACTCTGCCCATCAAAAGGAGAAATAACTTGAATTGTTTCTCCTAACCTCAGCCCCAATCTTTCTGCAAGAACATTGCCGATAATAATCTCTCGCTTGCCTATCTTAAAACTACCTTCTTTTAAATATTTCTCCAGTTTGGTTACCCCCAATTCTAATTCCGGCTCTATTCCCCTTACTACTAAACTAAAAACATTCTGACGCTGAATGAGCATCACCTGACCGTTTATAAAAGGGCTAACCCCACTTACTCCGGGTAAAGTTTTAATTTTTTCCATCAGGGGAAGATAATGAGGAACTCCATAATCTTTCTCTATAATTAAATGGGGATTTACACCTACAATCTTTTCCTTAAGTTCTGTATCAAATCCACTCATTACTGCTAAGGTTACCAAAAGAGCAGTAACCCCCACCGCTATCCCTAAGACAGAAATTACGCTCACTAAAGAGATAAACCGGGTTCTCCGCTTGCTCAAAAAATAACGCCAGGCTATCCAGAATTCATAACGCATTTTACTCCTTTTCAGGCTTCAATTGGGGAAATAAAATTACCTCTCGGATAGAAGCACAATCTGTAAAAAGCATCACCAGACGGTCTATTCCTATGCCCAGACCTCCTGCGGGAGGCATCCCATATTCTAAGGCTAAAAGAAATTCCTCATCTATCTTCTCGGCGCGTTCATCCTTTATTAATTCCTCAAATCTTTTTCTCTGTTCAAGGGGGTCGTTCAATTCAGAATAAGCATTGGCAAGCTCTATACCCCCGATGAACAATTCAAACCTATCGCTTAAATAATGGTTATCCGCTTGTGCCTTTGCCCAAGGACAGAAAGTGGAAAAGAGGTCAACGATGAATACCGGAGAACTTTCCCTGGGTTCTAACTGTTCACTGATAAAATTAACTATTTGAGACCTGCTCAATTTACCTTTCTCCAGACGCAAACCCAATCTTTCTGCCCAGACCTCTACCGGTTGGTCAGGGGTTATGCCAAATTTCTCTCTCATTACTTCTTTAAAGGAAATTTTCTTCCAGGGAGGACGTAAGTCAATCTCTCTCCCCTGGTAAACTATTTTTGTTTTTCCCAAAACCTCGTTAGCCAGATAGATAATTAATTCCTCAGTCAGACGCATCATTTCGGAACAGTCCCCATAAGCCTGATAAACTTCCAGCATCGTAAATTCAGGATTATGCCGTGGAGAAACACCCTCATTCCGAAAACTGCGATTTAGTTCATAAACTCGCTCAAAGCCGGCAACCAGCAATCTCTTCAAATATAACTCAGGAGCCACCCTTAAAAAAAGTTCTTTCCCATAAACATCTAAAAAAGTCTTCAAGGGAGTTCCCACTGCTCCCCCGGGAATGGATTGCAACATAGGAGTTTCCACTTCCCAGAAACCATGGTTATCTAAGAATTCTCTAATTTTTTTAATTATTTTTGTGCGCAAAAGAAAAATCTCTTTTATCTCAGGATTAGTAATTATATCCAGATAGCGCTGACGGTATCTTATCTCCACATCTTTTAAACCATGCCATTTCTCAGGAAGGGGTCTTAAAGATTTTGCCAGAATTCTAAAACCAGTTACCTGCACTGTCTCTTCTTGTGTGCGGGTTTTAAATAATTTACCTTCCACGCCAATAATATCTCCGATATCTAATCTGTCAAAAAGATAAATTTCTTCTTTATCCAAAAAGTCCTCTTTAAAATAGAGTTGAATCTTCCCTGTAGAGTCCCTCAGGTCTAAGAAATTCGCCTTCCCGTGCTTGCGCATCGCCATAATTCTACCCGCCACGCATACCTCTTTATTCTCACAAAAATTTTTCTTTATCTCACTTATGGATTGAGGAATAAATTTCTCCCCATAGGGATAAATCCCTTTTGCTTTAATCTCCTCCAATTTTTTCAATCTCACTTTGATTATTTCATTTATCTCTTCCATGGAATTTTTAATTAAGTAATTTTAAGAGAATCCCCTTTCTCTAGACAAACCATTTCTCCTCTACATTTTTGTTAAATTATAACAGAAGAAGGCAGAGATTTAAAGATTTTTTTCTCTTGTATAAAATTAGGAAGAAACTTATAAAACAGAGATAGATAAACCAGTCACCAAACAGGGTATAAAAAGTCTTCCTTGAATTAGAAAACACATCTCCTGTATGGACTCCGGTAATAAACAGTTTCTCTCCTTGCTCATCTTTCAATTCTGAAACAATCTTTCCCCAAGGATTAATTACACAACTGTAGCCGGTATTGGCAGACCTCACCATATAGCGCCGATTTTCCACTGCTCGCAAGACAAGTGCCTGCAGATGCTGAAAAGAGGCAGAACTTTTCCCATACCAGCCATCTTCGGTAATATTGATTAAAAATTCCGCTCCATTTTTTACAAAACTGCGCACCAAATTGGGGAAAATGTCTTCAAAACAGATGAGAATACTAAAATGATAAGTTGTCCATGGCAGTTGTCTTCTGAAAATTGTGTATTCTTTCCCCTGGGCATAATCTCCAATGGAAAATCTTTTTTGTAAAAATCCAAAAATCTTAGGGAAGGGAAGATATTCCCCAAAAGGAACTAAATGGACTTTATGATATCGGCTTATTTCTCTTCCTTCATCGGAGATAAGAATTGCGGAGTTGTAACTCAAACCCTTTTCCCAAGTAGGAGAACCAATTAAAATATCTGTCTTAATTTCTTTTGCTAAACTTAAAACCCCCTCTCTCAATAGCCTTTCTTCTTCCCAGAACCCCGGGAAAGAAGTCTCGGGCCAGACAACAAGAGCGGGATTTTTCTTAGCTGTCCTTTGCGTAAGAGAAATGTATTTTTCTATAATTTTATCCTTAAAATCCTCTTCCCATTTTTGATAGGGAGAAATGTTTGCCTGAATGAGCGAAAGGCGAATAGGCATATTCTGCGGAATACGGGTTAGCGAATGGATTTTAAAGT
>JAMWCG010000028.1 GCA_023818555.1 Candidatus Omnitrophota bacterium | reverse complement strand
GGGACAGTAAACCGGGGGATAGACATTCTTCCGCAGGAGACCTATCAGATTGTGGCGATAAAGAAAGGAAAGGTTATCTTCTCCTCCGAAAAAGTAAAAGGATTAGGCAAAACCCTCATTGTTGAACATGCTGAACAGATCTATAGTGTGTATGGGAATATTTCTTCTATTTTAGTCAAGTGTGGTCAGGAAGTCCAACAGGGAGAATTGATTGCCGAAGCAAAGAATGGGGCTGTGCATTTTGAGATTAGAAAAGGGCATATACCCCAGAACCCTTTATATTTCTTACCCTGATGCCTATATATGAATTCGAATGCCAAAATTGTGGTAAAGGATTTGAGGAGTTAATAAGAAACTCTACCCATTTAAAAGGGCTGGCTTGTCCATACTGTCAGAATAAAAATGTTCACAAAATCGTTTCCCAATTTTCCTTCCGTAAGCCTGGCTCAGAATCTTCCTCAGCCAGTAAGTGCTCAGGCTGTTCGGCAAATTCCTGTGCGAGTTGTCTATAAGAGAGGAGAGGCACCCTATGTTCGCTGACCCAGTTACGGGAAACAATTTTTATGACCGGAAAGAATACCTCAATCTTCTCCTCAAAAGAGCTTACGGTTTAGAAGCGGGTTACCGTCAGAACATTGCAATTCTGGGACAGGAAACCGTGGGTAAAACCTCTCTCCTTTTACAATTCCTCTCTCTCCTGCAGGAGAGGAGGTTAAAAATTTTACCGCTCTATTTAGAGATAACCCATGAACTTCCCTTTGACCATCTCATAAATCGCTTTATTTCAGTCATCCTTTTTAATCTCATCAGACGTTATAAAAAAAATAATTCCGTGCAAAATTTAGATGCACTTCTGGCAGAAGTAAAGGATTTAATCCCCGAAACCCTGCTGGAGATCAAACGCTGCTTAGACTATCTCAGAAACAGGCAATTTGAATCCGCTTACTCTGCGCTTTTAAATATTCCCCAGGCATTAGTTAAGGAATTGCACCTTCCGGTAATCGTGATTATAGAAGAGTTCCACCGTCTACAGAGTATGCCCTTTTTAGACAACCCTTTCAATAAATTGGCAAAAGGGATAATGGTCTCCAAGGATGTAATGTACATAATCTCAAGTTCTGCTCCTATTCAGGCAAGAAAGGTCCTCTCTCAGGAATTAACCCTCCTATTCGGCAATTTTGAAATCATTATCCTTGAGCCATTTGATATAAAAACCAGTAACGAATTTCTCAGAGAAAGATTAAATCCTATAAAATGTAGCGATGATTATAGAGACTTTATCTCTGAAATTACTGATGGCCAACCACTTTATCTCAATCTAATTTCTACCGAAATAAAATCTACCACCTTAGAAAAGAAATTAAATTTTATTACCGATACAATTATCATTGAAGCATTGACCAGATTGCTCTTTGACTCTGCAGGCATCTTAAATCAATTCTTCAATCATCGGTTAAGAGAATTGCCTACCAATCGTTCACCTCTCTCCTTTGCCGCTCTGTTGCTCTCTCTGGCACATAACTGTGTAAAGATAAAAAGTATTAAAGAATATCTGGCAACCAAATCGGAAAAAGAATTTTTAAGTCATCTGAATATTTTGGTAGAGTCAGGTTATGTATACAAAAATGGTGTTTTTTATTATTTAAATGACCCCTTGTTTAAATTATGGTTGAAGGATGTCTATGAATTGAGGATTTCCTCTTTAGATTTAGAGATAGAGACCAAGCGAGAGGTTTTCCAGAATTCTTTATATGCCCGACTGAAATCTTTTTTGCAGAGCAGAGAGAGGAGTGTTACAGAACATCTCCGAGAGCTCTTTGCTTCATTTGATAATGAAATAATTTATTTAGGACAACGCAAGATAAAGTTGCCCCCTTTTGAGCATATAGAGACAAGAACCCCTTATCCCCATCTTTCTATCATAACCGCAAAAAGACGCGATAAAGGCTGGAGTTTTGTAGTAAAAAAAGGACACATTACTCGAGAGATAATGGAGGAGATAGAATCATATTATCACAAACTAAAACTCCCCGGAAGGAGAAAATTTATTATTCCCCTGGATGGGATTGATGAAGATGCGCAACTTATTGCCAAAGAGACAAAGTTCATTATCTTGAAACCATGGGAGTTAGATAAGATTTTAAAACTCTATGGCAAACACAGAATCTTTACTTAATCAGGAAGAAAGAATTTTGGCTCCTTACGCGATGCAGAGTAAAATGAGCCGGTTGCGTAAATATCCTGAACCGGAGCATCCCTATAGAGGAATTTATCAACGGGATAGAGACCGGATAATTCATTCTACTGCTTTCCGCCGCTTGGAGTATAAAACCCAGGTTTTTGTAAATCATGAGGGAGACCATTATCGCACAAGATTAACCCATACCTTAGAAGTGGCTCAAATAGCCCGTTCTATTGCAAGAGCATTGAGACTAAATGAAGACCTTGTAGAGGCAATAGCTCTGGCTCACGACTTAGGGCATACTCCCTTTGGGCATGCAGGAGAAGAGATACTTCATATTCTAATGAAAGACCACGGCGGATTTGACCACAATCTCCAAGGATTGAGGGTAGTGGATTATCTGGAAGAACGCTATCCTAATTTTAGAGGCCTTAATCTTACTTGGGAGGTAAAGGAAGGAATTTTAAAGCACACAACCCGTTATGACCGTGGAATGAAAATAGAAAATGAAGAAACTTTCATACCTTTATCCTATGCCGGAATTAGTTTGGCAGATTTAGAACCAGATTTACTTCCCTTATTAGAAACTCAGGTAGTGAATATAGCTGATGAAATTGCCTATGATAATCACGATTTGGACGATGGTCTAAATTCAAAACTCTTAGATATAAAAGAACTCCAGAAAATAGAATTATGGGAGAAAGCAAATATTTTGGTAAGAAAAAAATATTCAAATCTGGAAGGAAAAATAGAAAGGATACAAACTATACGCACGATTATAGACTTACAGGTTAGTGATGTAATCATAAACTCAACTAAAAAGATTAAGGAATTAAATATAAAATCCGTAGAAGAAGTAAGGAAAACCCCTCAACGGATTATTGGATTTAGTAAAGAAATGGATTCCTTACGTGAGCCAATGCGAGACTATTTGATGCATAACCTTTACCATCATTACCGGGTGATCCGGATGGCAGATAAAGCAAGAAGATTTATTGAGGAACTTTTCAATGTTTATATAAAAAGATTAGAACAGCTTCCTCCTTCCAGTAAAAAACGTCTTTCTTCAGAAGACCCCTACCGGGTGGTATGCGATTACATTGCCGGTATGACCGACCGTTACGCCTTAGAAGAGTATAAGAAACTATTTGACCCCTTTGAAAAAGTGTAGTTTTCTCACTTGAAAATTAACCTCAACTCTGTTAAAATTGTTTTTGTATTGGGGATTATAAATTTTAAAACCGATGGATAAAAATAAATTAATTCTGCGCTTGTTAAATGAACCCTACTTCTTAAAGGAAAAAGAGCTTTTTGATCAACTAATGGGAGAAAATTCGGTATGGTGGTTAGAAGAGGAAGGTTCGGGGAAGAAGATTTTCTTATTTAAAACTTCAGGAAATCTCTGCGGTTATTTGAGACAGAAAAATTGCCTTCCCTGGTTAAGAAAAGGGAAAAGAGAAAAGCGAAGATTTAATCAATGCCCACACAATTTCAAAATATTCTCCCTGCCAATACGACTCAACGATTCAGTTTTATATCTATATATTTGCCATTTCCGCAAAGATACCCCCCTTTTGGCTATAGAATGTTTGAATAACTCCTTAAGACTTATTGTGGATAAAATTAAAAAAGAGGAGGAACTTAAGGAAATCTACGAAACCGTTAGACCCCGCGCCATTGCCCTTTCCACGGTCCACACTGTCCATCGGCTCATTGCTTCTACTTTAAACTTGGATGAACTCCTCCCCAGAATCGCTCGCCTCTGTTTACAGGTCCTGCGAGCTAAAAAATGTATAATCAGTTTAGTTGACCCACTCAAAAAAATCATCATCCCTAAAACATTCATTGACTTAGAAGACAAAAATGCCACGGTTAAAAAAATCGCGTTTCATAAACTCCGTTACGAAAGATGGGTAATTAGGAGTGCTAAACCATATTTACAGAAGAACCTTCTCTGTGTTCCGTTGATTGACCAGGATGTCATGGGGACGATCAGAATAGAGAATAGGCAGACGGGAGAGCCTTTTAATAGTGCGGAGAAAGAAATCCTCACTGTTTTAGGAGAACAGGCAGTGGTGGCGATAAAGAATGCTCAGTTGTATGAAGAGCGTGGAAGAATTATTTGGGGAAGTATCCGCTCTCTGGCAGCACTCTTAGAAATAAGGCTCCCTTCTACCTATACGCATCCTATAGGTTTTGTAGAAATAGTTCTGGAAATCGGAAAAGAATTAAAATTACCAGAAGAAGAAATGGAGGCATTGAAATACGCTGCACTTCTTTTGGATGCCGGGAAAATCAGTATTCCTGATGAAATCCTTATGAAGCCGGCCAAACTCACTGGAAAGGAATACAGTATGGTCAAAGAACACCCCATTAAGAGTGCGGAAATAGTGGGTACCATAGAGGCAATGAAACCCGCAGTTCCCTTGATTATGCATCACCATGAACGTTATGATGGGAAGGGTTATCCCATGGGGCTGAGAAGGGAAGAAATCCCTTTAGGGGCAAGGATAATTGCTCTTGCGGATGCTTTTGAAGCAATGGTCTGTAAAAGACCTTACCGGGGTAAGAGTATGAGTATAGAAGAAGCAGTGAAAGAAATAAAAAAATCTGCCGGGGCGCAGTTTGACCCACGGGTAGTAAAAGCCTTTTTGAAACTGATTAAGGAAAAAAGGATTAAGCAGATAATCTGTAGAATGCAGGAGAGAAGATAATTTTATGGTAATGAATAGTGTTGCTAAAGCCTTAAAATCACCGATTAAAAAGAAGATTATTCTCTTCTTCCGAGAGAATCCACAAGCAGTGGATAGTGTAAGGGGGATATCTACCTGGTTAAATTTGAAATCCACAACGGCAAGAAAATTCCTTGAGGAATTGGTCAAAGACGGTATACTGATTGCTCATCGGGGAGCAACGACGACAGGTTATGCCTATACCCAGGATGAGGAAACTCTAAAACTTATAGAAGAATATCTTACTGCTAAAGATGAGAAGAGAGATACAGATTGATTTATTTTCTGAAGAAAGTCAAAAGGTAAGAAGAAATTATTACCCCTCATTTAAAAAACTTTTTCCCTATGGGTTTGTAAATATTAGATTAAGTTATGAGGGCATGGTTTTCTCTTTCATTGTTTTTATGCTCCTCGGGGTGATTATTTTTAGCCTGGGGGTCGAGCGGGGTAAGCATTTAAAATTTTTAAACGACCATAAAACCTTGCCCTTAGAATCATCTTCAGGTAAAGCGGTATATAAACCCTACACTATTCAGATTGCTTCCTATCGGGATAAAAAAATGGCTGTAAAGCTCATAAGGGAACTAATACAAGATGGATATAAACCGTTTGTTATCCAAAACCAGAGTATATACCAGGTCTGTGTTGGTAAATACAGCAATCAGGAAATTGCCCGCGAAGTATTATACGATTTAATAAAAAAATACCGAACTAGTTACATAAGAACTATTCCTTAAGACCTTTTAAGAAAGGAGGCATTATGAGTCAGCACCCGAGTCTAAAATTTTCTCGCGTAGGTGCTCAGCATCGCAATGTCTTAAAAAGGATTGAGCGGATAAAATTGTTAAAGGAACAGGATAAGTTGAATACTCTCAAATCTTTCTTCAAACTGCCCAAGGTAAAGAGGATTAGAATAAAAATAAAGAAAGAAAAAACTGAGGAGAAGGCAAAGGCTGCCCCGGAAACTCCTCCCGCTCAGGAAGTTAAGGAAGCAAAAATATAGCCGAGGGAAAGATGAAAAATGTTAGGGTTAACCTGGGGAAAAGAAGTTATGATATTATTATCAGCAAAGATAATTATGCTCATCTGGGCAAAGAAATTAAAAAGTTAAATATGGGCAGAGATGCCTTAATTGTCACCAACCAGAGAGTGAAAAGAATTTTGGGGAAAGCAGTCGTTTCTGCATTAAAGCACGAGAATTTATTTCCGCGTATGGAAATCATCCCTGATTCTGAACGGGCAAAATCATTAGCGGTATGGAGAGATTTGTTAGATAAAATTGTTCAGTTTGACCGGGGCAAGAAAATATTTCTTATTGCTTTAGGTGGAGGAGTGGTGGGTGACCTTACCGGTTTTCTCGCCTCCGTTTATAAAAGGGGTATCCCCTATATTCAACTTCCTACCACACTTCTGGCTCAGGTGGATTCGGCAATTGGAGGGAAAACCGCACTAAACCTTCCCTGTGGCAAAAACCTCTTAGGAACTTTCTATCAGCCCCGTTTAGTATACTCTGAAATCTCCGCTCTAAAAAGCTTATCTCCGGGTGAGATAAGAAATGGGTTGGCTGAGGTTGTAAAATACGGTGCGATTAAAAACAAAAAGTTATTTACCTACTTAGAAGAAAAAGAATGCAAAGATTATGATTGGGAATATCTTGTCATGGAATGCAGTAAGATAAAAGCAGAGTTTGTAGAAAAAGATGAATATGATAAAAAGAAAATAAGAATGGTCTTAAATTTTGGTCATACCATTGGCCACGGTATTGAAACAGCTTCCCGATATTCCCGGAAATATAGTCATGGGGAAGCAATCTCCTTGGGGATGCTCTCTGCAGTGGAAATTGGGATTTACCTGGGAATAACCCCGCTTAAGGTATTAAAGAGATTGGAAAGACTTTTGCTCAAAATCGGACTACCGTGTAAAATAAAGTCTCTCATGCTCCGGGACATCATAAAAGCCATTGGCTATGATAAAAAATTTCAAGGGGAAAAAACACGCATGGTCTTCATTGAAGAAATTGGCAAGGCAAGTGTCTGGGAAAATATTCCCTGGGATTTAATTAAAAGGGGAATTAAAAAGAGGATGGAATGAGATGCTTGAATCGGCACGATTAGAACGAAGAAAATACCCCCGCATAGATTTCAATACTTCGGTTACTTATCAGACAAAAGGAGAAACCAGATTAGAACATACTTTAACGCGGGACATCAGTGAGGGAGGAATGGGATTAATCTTAGAGAGATTTCTTCCTAAAAATACGGAGTTGATTTTGACTTTTAATCTAAGGCACCGCTCCACTCCTCTGAGAACCCCCGCCAGGCTGGCTTGGATTCAGAAACTTCCTTATGCGGAGCGTTATCGCGCAGGATTGGAATTCGGAGAAATGGAATCCTTAAACAGATTGAATATCAAAAGGTTCATAAATAAAGAACCGCTCTTGCTTTATTATTGAAATTGGCTTATCTTTTTAGTATAATCTTTATAAAATGGCAAAGAGAAATCTGGTCTTATTTCTGGTATTTGCGATAATCATCTTTATGCAGATTTCTTCAGCAGAGGAAGAGAATATCCTGGGGGTAAAGATTCTCTCTCTAAACAAAGAACACAATTTTTTAGTCATTGATGCGGGAAGTAAAGATGGACTGAGTGAAGGGATGATGGTAAATTTGCTTAAAGAAGGGAAAAAAATCGCTTCTCTCCAGGTTATTCGGGTCAAAGAGAAAGTCTCAGCCTGCGATATCAAACAGACCGAACCCAATATTATCTTACGCGAAAGAGAGATTTACAGTTTAGTTGTTTCTCCCACCCTATTCCCCGCCAAACCCCATAAACTTATTCCTCAAAAGGAGATAAAAAAGATAGAAAAAGCGGAGAAAGTTCCTCAGATTATTCCTGCTTTGCCGATGATGGTACATATTGAAGCCAGGAGAGAAATTGTAAATTATTATCTCAATGAAATTTTAAGAGATATGAATTTCATCATTACCTCCTCAAACATAAAAGAAGGAATTTTTACTGCCCATAAATTTTTGACTCTTCCCCTCTGGGATGAACTCTGGGCGGACCTTATTGGCACTACTGACCATCGGGCAGTATATGAAATAAATACCATTGATGACGAAACAGGCACCACTTTAAAATTGGATATTCGCATAACTTACACAAACAAAAAAGGTGAAATGGAAGAAAAGAGTGTGCGTCAGAATTCTGCAGTAGTAAAAGATGCTTTAACCTTAGTTAAACTGGTCAAGGAAAAATCAGAGATTCTAACCCGAGAGAGGTAAAAATGGCTGAGGAGAAAAAGACCGCAGAACCAACAAAAACGGAGACAAAGCCAGAAGGTAAACCGAGGAACTGTGCTTTTTGTAACAAGGTTTTAAAACGCAGGTCCTGGTATTATCGCAATGGGAAGTATTACTGTAAAAAGAAATGTTGGCAAGAGGAACAAAAAAAGCTTAAAAAGGCCTAATTTTTATAGGGCCTATAGCTTAATGGATAGAGTGCAGGGCTCCGGACCCTGATGTGAGGGTTCGATTCCCTCTAGGCCCAAGAGAGATTAAAAATGGATGAGCGCAGGTATAGAGAGAGAAGAAAATATCCTCGGGTAGAAAAAAAACTTCCCATAAAAGCGTTTGGGGAAACTTTTGACTTTTATACCGAAACAATGAATATTGGAGCAGGGGGTGTGCTTTGTTATCTGGAGGAACCCATCCCTATAGCCACAAAGTTAAAAATAACTCTTATTCTTCCTTCTAAGAAGGAGAGAAAAGATATAAAGATAGATTGTGAAGGAGCAGTGGTCAGAATTCAAGAAAATCTAAATGCTACAGGGAAAGAGCGATATTACATTGCCATAATGTTCACGGAGATCTCCCCCCAGGATAGAGAAAAAATTATACAATTCGTTAACGAACAATTGGGGTTCTCAGAAAGAGAGGAATAGATGGTCAGTATAGAGGATTTTAAAAAATTGGAATTAAAAATTGTCCGGATAATTGAGGTAAAAGAGCATCCACAGGCAGATAAATTGTATGTACTCAAAGTGGATACGGGTAATGGAATTAAACAGCTTGTCGCAGGAATTAAAAAATTTTATTCTCCCGAAGAACTTCTCCATAAAGATATTGTAATTATCAACAACCTTCAACCTGCAGTTATCCGGGGAGTAGAAAGTCAAGGGATGTTATTGGCTGCTTCCGACAAAGATAGCCTCTCCCTGATTGTCCCTGAGAAAAATATCTCTCTCGGTAGTATTATTCAATAGATGCCCTATCCAGAAAGAAAAATAATTATGGGAGTTATCGGAACCTCCCGTCCAGAAAGAAAACTTTTCCAGATTGCCGAAGAAGTGGGTAAAGAGATTGCCTTGCAGGGATGTATTCTTATCTGTGGAGGCTTAGGTGGGATAATGGAGGCAGTAGCAAAAGGGGCGAAGGAGAAGAATGGACTTACCATTGGAATTCTTCCTACCGATAATCCTTCCACGGCAAATAAATACATAGATATCCCTATATCCACTGGTTTGGGAGAAGCAAGAAATGTAATCATTGTTAAATCCTGCGATGCCTTAATTGCTCTTGGCAAAGGTTACGGAACACTCTCCGAGATTGCCTTTGCTTTAAAATTAAATAAACCCCTTATTGGTATAGAAACCTGGAAAATCTCTCCCCAGATTATTTCTTTTAAAGACCCCCGCAAAGCAGTAAGAAAAGCCATAGCACTGGCAAAGGAAAGGAAAAG
>JAMWCG010000027.1 GCA_023818555.1 Candidatus Omnitrophota bacterium | reverse complement strand
AAACCAGAGGGTAGACTATCCCTGCGGGAAGTGCGAGCCCGTATTTTTTCTGAAGGAATATCTTTGCTCCTCCGATAAGGAGGACTGTAGAGATGAAAACTAAACTCAGAGAGAGGATTAATTTTCGCTCAAGGTTTTTTATCTTCTCAGAGAAAGCATCTTTCCAGAAACTGGCTAAAAAAATACTTAAACAGGGGAAGAGGGAAATCACATAGGTAGGGATTTTAGAACGCGAAAGACTAAAAAAAAGAAAGACCACTGTAAACCAGAGGGAGAGCAACTTATCCTTTTGAAAATTTATTTTTACCCGGGGTAGAAAAAATGTCCAAGGGAAAAAACCTGCAAGCACCACAGGAATAAAATAAAAAAATGGCTCGCGATGAATATAACCTTTAAAAAATCTTTCCCAGGTCTCTTCACGAAATAAAGAGAGCATCTCGGAGAAACCAAATTTGAAAATTAAAATTAAATACCAGGAAAGACTTAAGAAAAGAAAGATTAATAATGCAGGAATGGAGATAAATAATTCCTTAAAGAGAGAAAAATTTTTCTCCAGGAGGGAAAAGACCAGGATTACTAAAAGGGGTAAAAGCCCAACCGGTCCTTTGGTTAAAAAGGATAAAGCAAGACTTATCCAGAAAAAATAAAGAAAAAATTTCTTTTTTTCTTTAGTATATTTGATAAAAAATAAGAGAGCAGAGAGAAAGAAAAAGCATAAGAGCATATCGGTAATTGCCAGACGGGAAAGAATGAGATATTCAAGAGAAGTAGCAAGAATTAGAGAGGAGAGAAAGCCAACGCAGGAGTCATAGAGATTTGCTCCGATGAAATAAGTTAAGATTACCCCTCCCAAACCAGAAATTGCGGAGGGAAATCTGGCAGAAAATTCGTTTACTCCGAAGATTCTATAGGATAAAAAAATAAGCCAGTAAAATAGAGGTGGTTTTTTGAGCCGGATTTCATAATTGAAATGGGGAACTAAGAAATCATTCCTCTCCCCCATCTCTCGGGCGACCTCTGCATAACGCGGTTCATCAGGGTCAAGTAAGGGAAGGTTTCCCAATTTGTAGAAGAATAAAAAAATTGAGAAAATTATCAGGATTAAGATATAAAACCAATCCTTTTTCAGCATCTTTAGGCTCTGCGTCTAATGAGAATGAGATTTCGGGTATAGATAACTAACCCCATTGCCTGGCCTAAGATAAATACGGGGTCCTTGCGATATAGAGAATAGATTAACAATAATGCTCCACCTAAAAGACTCAGATACCAGAAGGCAAGGGGAATCACACTTTTTCCCTTTCTTTCCGAAACCATCCATTGCACAAAAAAGCGTAGAAAAAAACAAAACTGGGCAACAAAACCCAAAATTAGCCAGAAATTATTCTTCATCTTTCCCCCTTTTAATCTATATACTCATATTCATATCTCAGCCAATTTTTCTTCATCCAGAAAACTATCCAGAGGTCAAGAAAGGGCTTAACGAGGCGCCTGTGAAAAGCATATTTACTTTTTCCAGAAAAACGGGGATGGTGTTTTACCTCAATTTGCTTTACTTTAAAACCCTCATACTCTATGAGGAGGGGAAGAAAACGATGCATACCATTAAACAATTTTATTTTCTCCAATGCCTCTCGACGATAAGCTCTTAAAGTGCAACCAATATCCAGGATTTCATCCTTAAGGATAAACCTTCTTACAGAATTGGCAAGAGAGGAAGAAAATTTTTTAAAAATGGGGTCTTTTCTCTTTCTCCTCCAGCCACAGACAACATCGGAGGTTTCTAATTCTTTCAAGAGTTTGGGAATATCTTCAGGGTCATTCTGCAAATCCGCATCCATAGTGATGATAATTTTACCCTTTGCATTTCTAAATCCTGCATCTAAGGCAAAGGTCTGCCCATAATTTCTTTTAAATTTAATTATTTTAATCCGAGGGTTTATTTTTTTAATCTCTCTAATTACTGCAAGACTTTTATCCCTTGAACCGTCGTCAACAAAAATTATCTCATAATCTTTATTTAAACTATTCAGAACAGAAATCAACCTCTCATAGAGAGGAAAAAGATTTTTTTCTTCATTGAAAACAGGTATTACTACGGATATTTCTTTTCTCTCTGTATTCATCTAATCTCTTAGGCAGACCATTGCCAGGCATCAAAATCAGGATTGGGGAGCCTAATCTTTAATGCTCCCTGAGGAGGAATCTCCTCCAGAATATTTTCGCCCTCTTTTATCAGCATAGATAGGCGCAGTTCCTCGCCATGGCCAATGCCTAAATTAAGATAGTTAAAACTTATTTCCATAATTTTTAGGAAAGATGCCCGATTGGGTAAAGGAAATTCCTGCCAATTTCCTTTTTGTTTCTGGAAGGTGCGCACTAATAAAGAAGGAGATTTCTCCAGCGGAATTTCCAATTTTGCCTCCCTGGGGAAAAGATTAATTATAAGTTTTAATTCCCGTGCATTTTCAGGAATCTCCAAATCCAAACGCAAAAAAATCTCCTCTAAGTTAAAACCAAACCAGAGTTTTTTCACTAAAGTAGTTACTCTCTGCATAGTGGTTCCTATTTTGGTCAGGTCTAAAAAGCCTGCCCCTACCCATTCATAGTAGTTGGTGATTTTACCATCAATTTCCGGATTGATTAGGGCGGTGGGTTCAAGGAATTTACTAATCTTCTGCGTAAGAATGGGGATTTTTAAAAAATCAGGAACCCCCTTGCCTAAACTGATATACACATTTGCCAGATGTAGACGGTATATTTTATCAAATTCCTCGTTATTTTGCGCGATATACTCCGGGCCATACCACCAGTTCCAGTCGCTTCCTTCGGCAATATAAATATTTTGCCAGGCAATTCTTGCTTCCGAAGAGTCTTTAATCTGCGGATTTTCTTTGAGAAATTCTATGAAGTCTTTTCTGGTGCGGTAGAGATAGTTCCAGGAGAGATTTTTTTCCTCATTACCAATCCAGGTGGAAAAATTTCCATTAATCCAGGAGCCAGCAAAAAGGTGTTCAATCTTCTCCTGAGGAGGATTTTCCTTTAAAAATTCGCCGAAAGTAGTGCAAATAATTTCTTTTTCTTCAGAGAGTTTTGCATATAAAAGTGTGAGGAAATCCCAGCCATCATTGGGATAATACTCCCAGGCATTTTCTCCATCTAAGATTATAGAAATAAGATAATTTTTATTAGGAGAGAGACCCTCTTTTATCTTTTTAATCCTTTTCAGAAAATCCTCTACCGCTTCCTGGGCCTGCCAGCGATGATAGACGAAGCCAATTAAATCAGAGAGACTATGGTCACGAAAGACAATATTCAATTTCCCTTCTCTTCTTTCCAAAAGATATGCCTGACAAAGGAGTTCATTGGATTTTGATTTTTTTAAAGAACGCCAGAGGATTTCTTCATCACTGGCAAGCCAGTTAATCCCTGACTTAATAATATAGGGTAAAATTGCCTCGGAAACTGCACCCTCTGAGGGCCACATCCCCAAAGGTTTTCTACCAAAATGCTTTTCATAGGTTTCTATGGCGGAGGAAATCTGCCAAACGAGGTCTTCCGGGAATTGAATCCTTTGAGGAGGAAGGCTGATTAAGGGAATTGCCTCTTTTGCGGAGAAAGAGTCTAAAATTAAAGGCATAATGGGATGATAATAGGGAGAGACCGTTATCTCAATTTGGCCCTTATCCTGCATCTCTTTATATTTGGGAAGGATTTGCTTTAAAATTTCAATCTGCTTATCTAAGACTAAATTTTTCTCCTCTTCACTAAAGTGTTTTCCTTTTTTGATTAATTCTTTCAGTTCAGGAATATTTTCTTTAAAATAGGGGTCAAACCAGGAGAGATTGAACCAGACAATTAAATCGCGAAAATCCTGGGAAGTAAAGTTTTTTAAAACCTGCAAAGTATGCTTATGGCTCACTGACTCTCCTCTTTTCTGAAGGAGTTGTTGATAACGGGGATAGGGTTTAAGCATGGTCTGCCAGTTGAGATTAAAAAAACGGGTTAAGAGAAAGATTTTATCTTCCAAGCTTAAATCCTCTGCATTTTTGCGGGAGATTTCTAAATAAATATCCCGGATATTTCCTTTTGTATAATCCTCAAGTTGGTCAATTAAGGAAGGAACCAAATTGAAGGTGGCTTTAATGCGGGGGTATCTCTCTAAGATAATCAGCATATCAAGATAGTCTTTTATTCCGTGCAGTCTTACCCAGGGAAGATAAACCTCCCCGGTTAAGAGGTTCTTATAATAGGGCTGATGCATATGCCATAAGAATGCCAGGTATAACATCGCTTGTTAATCTCGTTTAGCTCGTTGAATTCGTTTGTGCAGTTAGGTTCGTTTATAATATCTTAAGATATCTTTTAATTTCATCGTGACTACCTACATAACCAAATTCTAATAAATCCTCTTCATAACGGAAGAGAATGCGAATGGCCGCAGTTACCCGTAATTCCCAGATGCGCGATTTGGCAATTAAGAGCCTCAATCCCAGGCCCTTGGGAATCTGAAATCTCTCCATAGATTCAATTAAGGTTTGAATAGAATTAAAGATTTCTTGGCGCTGACGAGGAGAATACTTTCTTATCGCGCGCTTAAAGCTCTTTTTAAATTCTATCCTCATTTTCTACTGACTATCCTGCGCAGGGCCCTTAATCCATCTTTACTTGAGGAATAAACCTTTCCCTTATTTTTAGGATCCTTAAAAAGCTTCTCTATCTTCCGCAACTCTTCTTCGGTAAATTTTGCCTCCATGGTCACCGGTTTTAATACGATGGTATCATTTTTTAATTCAATATCAAAGTAATCCGACTTGGGGTCAAAACCAATTCTCTTCAAAAATTCTTTAGGAAGCGTAATCTGACCCTGTATATTAGGCTGACGCAACATACCCATCACCCCCTTTCTTGTATTCTAATAAAATAATAACATAAAAATATACAAAAAATCAAAAAAAAATCTTCGCCTTGAGTTCATTGAGCTGGTTAAATGAAGTTATAAATAACCAAGCCCTAAATTATACCAGAATATTCATCCCATTTAAAATCTAATCTATGCTCATCTGGTCCGATAGGTCTGATGTAGAGAAAAATCTATGCCCCCTGTGTTAAAAAAGAAACCCCGTCCTGAATTTTGCTTTAGGACGGGGTCTTTTAAGAAACGCAAAAGAAGTCAAACCCGCTTAGAAGACGACCTTGACCGAACCGACGATACTCAAGGCATCATCATCATTGAGTTTTACACCACCCGATTCTCCCTCAAGAGCATTTCCCGGGAAGAACCAGCCGGCAGAAAGACCAAAGGTAACATCTTCGGTGTAGTTGTAAGTGGCAATCAGGTCAATTTCATCTCCCAGGTCTTCCTTGGCTTTCATCACATAATAACGACTGCCAAGGTTAGCAGAAGGATAGCTAACAGAGGTATTATCACTGGAAACCAACTTCTCATCCAGACGATAGTTGTAGTATTTGGCAGCCAGGGTAATATCTTTGGTGGGTTTGATGGAGCCGTAGACCTTGATGATGGAAGCATTGGAGTTTACTCCACCGTTTACCCCGGAAAAGATGTAATCCGCAACAATACCATTGGTCTGGTCCTCATACATGGGGTTCCAGGCTTCATAATCTCCGGAATTTCCTGCCTCTTCACCCGAACGAAAAGAATAACCAATACCCAGAGAAGGAGCATATTCCACATCCCAGGTATAGGAACCATCTAAGTCCAAAGCCCAGGCTTTCTGGTCACGCGAGGTTCCCCCTGATTCCTGAGCATCTCCTCTCTGAAGAGCAATTTCTCCGGAAAGGTTTAAACCTTTAATCGGCTCCACAGAACCCCTTAAACCGAAGTTGTAGATATCACCACCCTGGGTAATGGAAATTCCAGTAGTTCCGCTACTCAAAGAAGAAATTTCCGTATCAGAATCTTTGGCAAAGAAATAGGCTTCTGCCTCGGCATTGTAGGAGCCGAATTTATAACCCACATTTACACCATAAAGGTCCTCGTCCTCTCCGCTCGTTGCCGAATACGCCTGTTCTGTTTCATCAATCTTGGCTAAAATCAAATCAATGGTCCAGGGAGCATAATCCAAAGTGGCTCTTAAGGCATCAAATGCCTTGCGGGCACTTAAATCTTCTGCCATAGTGTCACCCAGACCATTTTCATCTGTCACTATCCTTGCATTGGTATCCGGATCACCCACAATCAAAGCATTACCAAATCTTAAGTTCTGACGACCTAAAACCAAGGTCAATGGAGAATAGAGCATCTCCTTTAAGGTAAGATAGGCTAAATCTAAGTTTATCTGTGTCTCATCCGCATAGGCATCTTCTTGGTCCCAATCTCTTTCATTATACAATCTCACGGTAGCCTGGACATTGTCGGTCAGGTCAGCATCAACTCTTAAGCGGGTAATACTGGCATAGAAAGAATGGTCATCACTGGCATCACTATCTGCTCGGTCATCCAGGTCATACTCATCACGGTAGATGCCATAGATGGTGATGTCTCCGCTGACCTTGACATTTTGCACCTCAGCAAATGCGGGAAGGACAAAGCCCACCAGCATTGCCAAGGCAAAAATCAAGGTTAATTTTTTACTCATTTTTTTCTCCCTCCTAATTTAGTAACCAGATTAAAATTTCTGGAGAATTTCTTTATATATCTTTATCACCGTTTTTAAAGATAACTTCTTGGCTTATTTATTTTCCTCCCCCCTTTCTCTGCCAGGATTTGAAGTTATCTCCGGTGGTAAAGCCGGAACATTACATAATTCGTAATCAGTAATTTCGTAAAATGTAATTGATTTTGAGAAAGAGCAATTTTATTGGTTTAGAATATAGCAAAAGAAAAAGCGTTTGTCAAGAAAAAAATGCATTTGTGAGCAATCATTGCCAAATCTCTCCTTTTTGGAGGGGATGTCCGCTTAAGAATTCCCGGGCAGACATTCTCCTTCCTCCGGCTAACTGGAGTTCCTTAATCCAGAGTTTTCCTTTCCCGGTGGCTACGGCAAATTCTTCTTTGCCTATCTCCACAATTTCCCCCGGGGAAAATCCGGAAAAATCTTCTTCTCCTGCAGAAGCCTTCCATATTTTGAGCAATTTCTGCTTATAGAAACAGTAACTCCCCGGCCAGGGGAGCAGGGCTCTTATCTGACGACTAATCTCGCGGGCAGAATTTCTCCAGTCTATCTTCCCATCTTCTTTCTTCAATAAAGGAGCAAAACTGGCTTTGCTCTCCTCCTGGGGAAGAAATTTTGCTTTTCCCTGGGCAAGCAGGTCTATGGCTTCTTTACATAAATCCGCTCCCTCCCGGCTCAACCGCTCTCCCAGGGAAAGGGCATTATCTTCCTCAGAGATGGGAATTTTTTTCTGGAGGATGATCTCTCCCGCATCCATCTTTTCATTCATCTTTATAATACTTACTCCTGTCTCTTTTTCTCCCTTCCAGATTGCCCAGTTGATGGGAGCCGGTCCTCTATATTTTGGTAAAAGGGAGGCATGGAGATTGAGAGAAATGATTCTGGGAATCTGCAAAATCTCTCTCTTTAAAATATTCCCGTAAGCCACCACCACAAAAAGGTCGGGCTCTAATTCTTTGAGAGAGGAGAGAAAATTCTTATCGCTGAGGCTATCCGGCTGAACCACCTTTAAATTTAACTCTTCCGCCTTAATCTTTACCGGGGGAGGGATTAATTTGAGATGCCTTCCCTGTTTTTTATCCGGCTGAGTGACCACCAGCAAAATCTCTTCTTTACTGCGGGCAATTTTTTCCAGAGTGGGAAGAGCAAAAGAAGAAGTTCCCCAGAAGACAATTTTCATCGTTTATTCTTAAACTTTTGTAAAAGTTTAAAGCGCTTAAAAATCCCCAGACGGTCAATAAATAGTATGCCATCTAAGTGGTCGGTCTCATGTTGCACTATGCGGGCTAAAAGCCCTTCCAGAGGAATGACTCTTTCCTCTCCGGATAAATCTTCATATTTGAGCAGGAGTTTCTTATATCTTTTTACTTCCGCAGAAATCCCTGGTAGACTGAGGCAGCCCTCGCTAAGTATCTCCTGACCAGTTTTTTTTAAGAGGCGCGGATTAATTATCACCCATTCCTTCCCTCTTTCTCGCGAAGGATTAGCCACAAAAATTCTTTTACTCACCCCTACCTGGGGCGCAGAGAGTCCCACTCCCTCTGCCGAATACATCGTCTCAATCATATCTTTAATCAGTTTTCTCTCTTCCGCGGTAATTTTTGTGACCACCTGGCACTTCTTGCGCAAAATCTTATCCGGATATAATCTTATGCTTAAAATCGCCATAATTTCTCCTTTAATACCCTTCTACCTCTACGGTTAATACACTCCCTTTAAATTTTCTCTTTCCTTTAAGCACCTTATTCAAGAGATTAAAGACAGGGATAATTTTACCAGATTTAATAAAAATTTGCCAGTTATATTTATCTCTCAGTTTAAAGAGCGGATGGGGAAGGGCTTCAGAAATAAATATCCCTCGGTAATTATTCTCCTCTTTCAGTCTGCGGGCTAAGAGGTGGGAATTTTTCTCCACACTCTTTTTGCTTTTCCCCCGCAGATTAATCACTACCAGTTTCTTGAAGGGAGGAAGTCCCAGCTCTCTTCGGGAATTTAGCTCTTCACGGTAAAACTGCTCATAATCAAGATTTTTCAAGGCAGTAAGCAGATTGCTCTGGGGATTATAAGTCTGAATTAGACAATCTCCCCAGAGTTCTTCTCTTTTTACCATTTTCAAAAGGTGAAGCAGTAAAGAGAATAATCGCTCCTGGGCACGGAAGTCAGGGAAATTCGTCCCCTGTTCTAAATTAATTATCCCTAAGAGTCCGACATTGTTGAGAGGAGGTAATTTCATAAGCAGGTCTGTGCCAATTAAAATGTCTATCTTGCCTGCTTGAAAATCTTTTAATCTTTCCTCTATCCTCTTCTCCCTTTTAATATCTAAATCTATGCGGGAAATCTTTGCCTGAGGGAAGAAACGGCTTAATTCGCTTTCCAATTTCTCCGTCCCCAGTCCCTGGTAGCGCAGATAACCTCCTTGACAATCCGGGCAAAGCAGAGGTGGTTCCTGCTTCGTCTCGCAGTAATGGCAAACCAATTTCCGAGAAGAAAAGTGATAGATAAGATTCCTTTCACAGCGTTTGCATTTCAATACCTTGCCACATTTCCGGCAGCGAATAAAACTGGCAAATCCTCTGCGCTTGAGAAAGATAACCATCTGTTTTTTCATCTTCAGAAGCTCAGCGATTTTGAGTTCTAAGGGTTTGCTGATATGATTTCTCCCGGAAAACATTCCCAAATCCACCAGCGAAATGTGAGGGAGACTCTTTGGCTTCTCCCTCAGGTCAAGGAGAGAGAAAAGACCTTTTTCTATCCGATAATAAGTCTCCACAGAAGGGGGGCTCCCCGCAAAGATTAAAGGTATTTTAAAGAAATGGGCACGAGATAAAGCCACTCCCCGGGCATCGTAATAGGGAAACTCCTCGTGTTTATGGAAGGGAGAAATCTCATCCTCCAGGATAATCAGACCCAAGTTTTCTCCGGGATGAAATACCACACTGCGTGTTCCTACCACTATCTTGGGTTCTTTTTTTTTCATCGCCCACCAGGTTAAAAAAATTTCTTTTTCTTTTAATCCACTGTGATA
>JAMWCG010000026.1 GCA_023818555.1 Candidatus Omnitrophota bacterium | reverse complement strand
GAGTTTGCTGGACCGGATAATGAAATTGCGGATGCCTTTATTGATAATCCTGGTAATACTTTATATATAGGTGGCGAGGGAGCGACTTCTATGATTAACCGATTAGAAGCGCGAGGGATTCAAGGCTCTGCAGTAGGAATAAAGACTCTTACTGCGGGTGGTTCCGCTTTAGATGCCTTGGCAGGGAATCCCTTGCTTGCCTTGGATTACGTTGATTCCAAGGTACCAATTGACTGGGCAAAATGGGACCAGCAAAGGGATGTAGAGAAATCTTTGGGAGACCTTATTGGGTCAAGACTCCAGTTGGGTGCAGGTTATAGCATAGAGACTACATCTCCTACGATCCTTTTTAGAGAGATACCTAAAGCTGAAGAGATTTATTTCAATCTAAAGAGAGCAAATGGGGAGATATTTGCTATGGCAAAATTGCGTTCTTCGAGAGGTAATCCCACTCTGGTAGTTACCCCAATTATTAAAGAGACATTGACCCCTGAGGCGACTACCCGATTCTATCAAGATACAGTTACTTCAATAATGCTTCTTAGCCAGAAGACAGGACGGAGTATTGATTTAGTCGTTGCCAGAGATAACCAGTTTAGGAATTTTATTGAAAATATGGATTTAATCTCGGCCCAGCAACCCAATCCTAAGATTGAGCGACGGGAAAAAGAATTTAATTTAGGTGCAATTAAAGGGAAAAATATCCTTTTTGGTGTACCTGGTGTGATGAAATTTCTGGGACTCTGGTCGGTAAATGGGGGAAAGGAGCAGACAGTAGCCTTCCACCGTTCGACAGACCCTCTCGCTTCCCCAGATGCTACCGGGACACCTTTGGCTTTGATTATTCATCCTGAGGCGAAACGCTATATTATAAATGGAGGAGGAACTATTGGACTAAAGGATTTGGTGGCACTTCTTGATTTAGGTTTCTATCCCCAGGCAGTAGCCATGGGGACTCCGGATGCAGATGCAGTTACTGCTCTGCGCTGGGGTTTTGACCTGATTACTTATGAACAGGTTAATGCTCCGGAGAGTAAAAAAATTGCCGATTTCCAGAAAGCAGGTCTTCCGGTAACACAGACTTTAAAAGATGTTCTGGACACAGGAATAGAGGTATATGTAATAGATGCTTCCCCCGGTGGGAAAGAAAAAGGCAAACCTACCACAGGTGAGATCAATAAGGAATTTTATGAAAAATATTCTAATGTTAAAAAAGGTTTGTTTAATGGGGGAGAGAAGGAGACTATTGCTGACCAATCTTGGGCAGGTATTTTGGGTAACTTTGCAGCCCTCTTACGCAGTAAATGGGTGCGTATGGTATCCTGTAATACTACCGGAATGAATCGTGTATTCGGGGCACTTTATCGTGCTTTTGGGAAACGGGTAGAGAAATTTGATACTACTTTGCATCGGCGTTCTAAAGACCCCGGGCCAGGTACAGGAAGTACTGGTGAAGATTTTCAGTTTGACATTGGTCCTAAATATGTACCAGATTTACTTTCTGTTACTTCCTCTTATATTACCGGAAATGAATTACAGCGCTTATTTGGAACGCTCAATGTAGATATTTCTCTTACACCCGCAGAGCATTATCATGTCCATGAGGCAGTGGTAAAAATAAAGGGAGCAAGTCTTGAGGAAGTAAAGAGAGTTTTAGCAGAACAGCCAGAAATTGCTTTAGTAGGAATGACACCTTTTAGCACTGGGCAGATTCAAAAAACTCTGGATAGTTTGATAGAAGACGCGCATCATCCTTATGTGGTAATTAGCAAAGTTATTCAACATGGGAATTATCCGGATGAGTTTAAAATTTGGACTGCTGTGCCTCAGGAATCTGATGTGATTCCCGATTCAGTAATGGCATTTTTTGGAATGGTTGGTTTTACTGATTATCAAGGAGCAAGATTCTTGGTTAATTCAGCTTTATGGGTAGACTGGCTAAAACAAGAAATTCAGAAAAGGTTAGGTGGCCCATAATAAATAAGTTGATTTTTTTAATCTCTTAATTTGTAAATTAAAATTGAGTAGAGATAAAATGGAAAGATTTAAAAGAATTATTTCCCAGGGAAAATGGAGACGAGATTATATTTCTTGCGAATTTCTTTCTTTTCAAAAAGCCATTTATATCTTTGAAGAAAAACTGAAAAAACTTGATGAGTTATTTTTAATAAATTGCTTAAAAGAACAATAACCACCTAAGACACGGACAGAGTTTAAAAATGAGGAGGGTAAGATGAAGTATCCCGTGAGGATTTTAGGGACAATATTCTTTTTAATTTCCCTACCCAATTTGGGACTCTTATCTCAGGAGTCCCTCCGCCGAATAAAAGAAAGTGTTTTTAAGATTGAAACTCTAACTGCAAATAGGGCTTATGACTCGCGTGGTAAAGAGACCATTGAGGCAATAGTTTCTTTAATAAATGGGCTTATGGGAAGGGCAAAGGTCCCTGCAGGAGCATCCACAGGAGGTAACGAAGCGGCCACTGTCTCTGTAGAGCAGGCTTTAAAGAATGCAATAGCTATTGGAGAACAATTAAAAAAGGACGGTTTCCGAGTAACGGACCAAAACGCTATAGACGATAGGATGAGGGAATTAGATGGAACTTCTGATTTGCGCAACTTAGGAGGGAACACCATTGTAGGTATTTCTCTGGCCATGGCAAGAGCAGGTGCTTTGGCAAAGAAATTAAGTCTCTGGAAATACATTTCTCAGCTTGCCAATATCCAACCAGGTTTACCTTTATTTTATATGAATTTTTTAAACGGTGGAAAACACTCCAAGGCAAATTTAGAATTCCAGGAAACCATGGTTATTCCTGACCCGAAGAGAAGATTTACTCCCGATAAATGGCTGGAGATGGGGAATAATGTTTTTAAGAAATTGGGAGAAATTTTAGAAGAGGAGCGTGTTGCGGGTAGAGTGAGATATTTTGATGAGAAGGCAAAATTTGGAGATGAACGAGGTTATGCTCCCATCTTTGCGGAAGATATTAAATTCCCCGAAGGGATAAGCACACGCACGGAATATACGCTTTCGCTTCTGGTGAAAGCAATTGAGCAAGCAGGTTATAAATTGGGAGAAGATTTTGCTTTAGCCTGGGATGTAGCCGCCAATACTCTCTGGGAGAAAGCAGCCGAAAAAGAAGGGGTTAAACCGGAAGAATATAGAGGAGGATATTTATTTGAAGGAAATATTCGTAGCTCAGAATGGATGATTGTTTTCTATAAAAAAATGGTAGAAAAATATAAAATTTTTTCCATTGAAGACCCGCTTTCTGAATGGGACTGGGGTTATTATCAAAGAGATGGCTGGGAGATTTTAACGAAAGAAATTGGAGATAAAGTTCAGTTGGTTTTGGATGATTTGACCTGTACCAATCTTGGTCTTTTAAGCGAAGCAATTAAACGGGGTGTAGGCAATGCGATTTTAATTAAGACCAATCAGAATGGAACTTTAGCCGGAAAATTGGGAACCTTAGCGGTAATTAAACTGGCAAAAGAGAAGGGATATAAAATTGTAGTTTCTCATCGCTCGGGAGAAACCGAAGACGACTTTATTGCTGATTTGGCCGTAGGAGTGGCGGCAGATGGATTGAAAACTGGGGGTTTAGGTCCACAGGAACCCATGAATGAGAGATTGCGCAAATACCTGCGGGTGATTGAAATCTGGAAAGAGATGATGAAATTACCATAACCAATACGAAGGAGGAAAGGATGGTTAATAAAGGTAGTTTAAAAATAATAGTAGTTAGTTTGATTTTATCCTCGTCTCTGTTGTATTCTTTAGAAAAAGCCGAGGCAAGGAGGATTAAGGCTTCTGATCCTTCTGTAGTTTTGGTTCAGAATTATCCCCGACTTAATGTTCCGGTGAATCAGTATATTGGATTGTTCAACATTGGTAAATTCTTAGGTAATCCCAATGAAATCCCTCGGGATATTGTAGCCAAGATTAAAGATGCTTTAGCCTCGGCTCAGAAAGAAGGATTAATTAATGGATTTAAAGTAACCCCGGTAAGTAAAGATGTACTGGTGCATGTTTCTACCTATCAGAAGGGAGTTTTTAACTTAGATGTTTATGAGTTAATGCGCAAAGCGGTGATTGGGGGATTAACTTATGCTAAAGATACGGGTAAATTGGTGGATGCTTCTATATTAGGTCAAGATCCACTTACCCAGTTAAAGAGATTGCAACTGCGTTCGCGAGAATTTGGTCTGACTCCACGCCAAGCAGAACCTAATGGAATGATTATTTTAGAAGGTTCTGCTCCGGGAGCAGCAAATTTTGTTTTAGACCAGATTTATGCTGACCCTACTTCTAATGCGGGGAGCATTATTGACCCAAAGATGGCACCCGATGGGTTCATTTTTGAGATTAGTGACCTAAAAGATTATAAGATTATTGAGGGGAGGAAATACTATAAAACCTATAGCTTAAGAACAAAGACCCAGCGTCCAGAAATCTTAGCCATGATTTCTGACCCACATCGTTTTGTGGTTACGCAAGTGAAAAAAAGCGGTCCGGATGGAAAACCTGTTTCTGAGGAACCTGTAGCAGTAGTGACTACTAATTATTTTGGTGATGAGACAGAGGTTTCCGGAAGTTTCAATACTTTAATTATGTTTAAAGCCCAGTCCGGAATTCCAGCAGTAGGTGAATATCTTAATCCTTTTAGAAATGCTATGCTTGTTCCTGCAGGAACCCTTAAGTCAGGAATGGCTCCTTATTATCGCCCCATTTTTCCAGTGGGACTGGAAGAGTTAAGCAGTGGTTCTTCAGCAAACTTTGTCCGTGTGGGTGTATATGGATTCCCTCTAAGTAGAGAAGGAGCTATCCCTCAGACCACTATTGACTCTTCTACGGGTATGCCTGCTTTTTCTGCTATTAGAGAAGAAGCCACAATTCTAGCAGAATTCTTAGAGAGGATGCGGGGTTTTATTCCTGACCTCAATCCCAATTATGCTGATGAGAGAGCCAGAGAGATGTTTTTTGAGAGGTATGCTGAGCGGGTAGAGGAGGTTCCAGCAAGTGAACCCACAGGAAAAGGAGAGAACACAGTTTCCGCAATTAAGGCGGACATTGGTTCAGTATTTGGACACATTGGTATCCCGGATGAGTTTAAAGCTGAAACCGCTATTGTTTTAGAATCAGCCCGTACAGGAGGAACATTTAGAATAAGAGAGTATGTTAAAAAAATCAAGGACGAGAAAACTGGTAAAAAAATACCTACACCGTTAGTTGAGCCAGTTTTAAAAGATGGAGAAAAATTGGGGTTGTTTACATATAAACAGGTAGGTGTTGAAGAAGTGGTTGTGGAAGGTAAAAAAGAAAAGTGGCCCATATTTGAAGTAAAATACAATGCACCGTTAATAAATGATTATAAGATTTTTAATGCTGGAGATGATACGGAATTGCTTATGTTCCACAATAAAGGAATTGATGCCCCGGAGATTCATCGTTATGTAGCGCTCTTGGCTTTCCTGAAAGGAACTGGCTACGCCTTTGACCATGGCTATTACGCTGCGGGTCAGGATTTACTCACCGATGCACCTTCAGGTAATGTCCGAGGTGCTGGCCCTGGAGTGGCAGAAATGGTTATTGGTTCAAACAATGAACCACTGGATATAGTGGCGATGGATAAAACTTCGCCTATGGCTTATAATGTTCTGGTAACAGAAATGTTAGATAGAGCTCTTGAAAGAAACCCTGATGCAAACTATAATGTAGAAATCTGGTGGTTGGAGGAAGGAGCTACTAAACGCGCTTCTTTTGATGCCCGCACTGAGATGCTGGCCATTAAGACTATTTTAGCCTCTTACGACCATGCTGCTGTAAAACGGATAAAAGATAATAGAGGCAATGTTGTAGCTGTATTTTCTACGGATAAACTTGCTTTGACTGCTGGAGAATATGTAGGTAAAGATGACCCTGTGGCAATTTTTGTCCATTCTTTTGCTAAGTTAGGTGGCTTAACAGACTCTTTCACCAGACCTTGGATGGTAGAAGGAGGCATGCGGGGTTCGCATCGGATGGTGCTAATACCTTCCGATTTAGCTCATGGACATCCCTCACTAAACGATGCTCCACCTATAGCGGTAGGAGCTCAGGTGACCTTCGTTAGTCAGGAGGGGAAAATTGTGGGTTTTGATAAAGGAAGGACAGAATTCAGTAATGATCTCTTTGCCGGGGAGGTTTGGGCACAGATAAGAAATAAGTCTTCTCAACTGAATATCCTCTGGATGCGGCAGGGTCCCTATGACCCTTATCGCCTAACCGGAGAGAGAGCAGAATATACTACTTTGGGGGAGGTATTGAAAAAATTAGCTCAGGATCCCACTGCTCGTTATATGCCTTTGCCACAGACAGTGGTGGAATATCTGATGGGTTTGGGTAAGCCTTAATCTATATGATATTTTTCACCCCCTTGACAATTCTAAGTTTTCGTGTTATATCTTAAGTGGAAAAAAATTAATTTTGGTTAACTTTATTATATTAACTTAAATGAAAATAAACTTTATATTTGCAAGAAAGGGAGGAATGAGATGAAACTAAGAGAACCGTGGAAGAGATACATAGGGGGAAAGATTTTAACTTTGAGATTAATCAGTTTTGTTTTACTTTTGTCTTTACTTACTCCACGAGGAGTTATTGTCTTCACTGCTTATTCTGAATCTTATCGTAGGATAAGAGATGCTGGTTCATTTACCAATGCGGCTGTCTTTTTTGAAGATTTAGTAAAATTACCTCCTGACCAAGCTAAAAAAATTGCTGGCACCAAGATGTACGAAGCGGCTTTAATGTTAGCTATAATGAAGGAGCATGCTTTAGATGGTTTTGTCGTTTCGGGAGAAGCCTCTATAAAATTTATCAAATCTAATAGAGACATGGACTACCGTGTTGATGGTGAGAGAGTAGGAGATTTAGCTATTTTTATAAAGGAAAAATTAGGAAATTTGGACACCATGGTTCCGCAGGATATTGAGAGAATTTCTCAGCAGATTCGAGAAGCAGTGAATAATGCCAAGCTTCCTGAGGCTTTGAAACAGGAGATAAGAAATAAGTATGGAATATTGAGTAATAGAGAAGGCTATCCCAATCTTGATTTACCAGTGGCAGTAAGAAGCGCGGGTATATTGGAGGACTTACCTTTTGATGTTGGCTCGGCTGCTGGTCGTCATGATACTTACCTTAATGTAAAAGGACAGGATGAGGTTGTTGCACGTTACCAGAATGATGTAGCCTCATTGTATACTGCTCGGGCAATTGGATATAGAGATTATCAGATAATTTTTAGTTTTATGCAAGCCTTAGGGAGGGAAGGTGTTTCACGGTTAGTGAATAAACTTAAAAGTGATGCTGGCGGACAATGGACTAAGGATGTGATTGAGGCGATTGGTGATTTTGACCACCCCCAATTACTTAAAGTCTCTTCTTATCGAATTGCAAAGGTCCTGGAGAGGAATAACCTTCAAGAAGAGTTAGATATTTTAAATCGGGAGAAAGATGCCTATATTAATCCTGAGAAATTAGCGATTTCTGTTGGTGTTATGACCATGGGTAATTTTGACAGTTCTTATGTTATCTTTGGGGCAGAGCCTAATAGTGGTTGGACCGCGATGAGCTTTCAAGAAATTCAGCCCAATGAATATTTTAATAAAGGACGCGTTTTTATCGTGACAGTAAATTATAAATTAGGGGAAGCAATTGTGCAGGGAATGGTTACACCTGATAGATATCTTGTGCATGTTTTTAGAGATAAAAATGGTAAACAACATGTAAATATCCTGGAGAAGACACTGGGAAACAAAGGCATTCAGGTAGTCTATGTTGATGAGTTACTGGCAGCCGTGGGTTTAAATAAAGATGAGAGTTTAGAGGTTACAGAGGCGCTTAAAACGTATCGTATCCAGCATTCAGCACAGGGTATAAAGTTATCAGAGAGAGTTAAATCGCTGATTTTTAAAAATCCTGCTACTCCTCCCTTGGAGGCATTTTTTGATGCCCTTAATAGGTTGGCTGAAGTGCGAGAAGATATGGCTGAAGAGGTTAAAATAGACCAAACATTACTTAGTCAGTTAAAAATTAATCAAACCCAGCTAATCCAACTTGCTCATTTGGCTAAGAAGTTTCTCAAGGACCCCAAGTCTGGTGTAGTTAATACTTTTGTTCCCAAGGAGATGCGCGTTCGTTTTTCTAATTTTGATTACCAGGTTATGGATACCATTGAACAGGTGGCAATGAAGCTTGCTGAAAATTACAATAATATCATAGATATTGAAGGTGGACGAGGAAATGTAAGAAATATATTAGATAATCCAGTAAGTGTGCAACGCAGGCCTTTGACTAGCCAGTTAGATATTAAATCTCCTAACGTCTTAAATCTTACCCGCACAGTTATTGATGAGGAGAGATTAGAAGAACTTCAGAAATCTAAAATTCAACTGGCTAAAGGTATCTATGCGGGACAGATTATTGGACAGGGAGTGAAGGGTAGAAATGCTTTCTCAGGACGCATATTTCATATAGATGAGAGTAAAGGCCCCTTGGAAGCACAGTTCGCTCAAGCAACTCAATATGCTAGTCAACTTGAAAGCCAGAATGAAAAAATGATAATTTTCACCAGAGAAACAACCCCAGATTATGAACCAGTAATGAAACTTTCTACAGGAGGGATGTCTCTCATTGGTTCAGATACTTCCCATGCAGCAATTATTAGCCGGGAGCTAAAAATTGCCTGGGTAGTGGGAATGCAGACCTATTTTGAAGAACTTAAACGCAATAAACCGGAAGAATATGAAAATATAATTAATTATTTACAAACGCCGGGAGCTCTCGTTACTGTGGATGCGAATAATGGGATTGTATATGCAGGAAGAGTCCCGATTAAAGAAGAGCGAGTAGACATTCAGATTAATCGTCTTCCTAAGGTTTCTACAAAAATTGGTTTAATCATCGGCTTACCTCAGCTGATGCGAGAGTTATCAAAATTAACCCAATATGAATCATCTTATGACATTAGTTTACAGAGAATGGAGTTTATTTTTGCCGCTATGGGGATTTATCCCCGTGCTGGTCTTGCCTATGATAATCTTCTAATTTGGAACTATTTAAAAACTCGCCAAGATCCCAGTTATAAAAGCAAACTCTCTGAAATAGAAAGGTTGGCCCTGAGTAGATTAGAAATGGATTTAGCCTTACGTGCACAAGCTAGAGAGCAATTAAGGAAAAAAAGGTTGGATCCACTGCAAAAATTTCCTTTAAGTGAGATTGAAGAGAAGATTAAGATTGGGAATGTGGGAGCTTTTGAAAGCGGTTTAGACAAATATGCTAAAGCAGATATGGAAATTTTAAGAAATGGCAGTAAAGAATCTCGCGATGTTTTAAGGAAGATTTATTATAAGACAGAAGGTTTTATTTCTTTTGGGGAATATTATGATCAGTTTGTGGGCGGAGCAGTGGGAGGTATGGCAGCTGCTTCCTCTTTAGATGGAACGGTGGCGGTGCGTAGTTTAGATTTTAAGCTTAATGAATCAATTAGTAATCTGATTGGAGCAGACTTATTCCATAAACGAGAACCAGCCACCATGATAGGAGAAAGAGGTGCACGCTGGGCATTGAAGCCAGAAAACCTTAAAACTTTGAAAAAAGAAATAAAGATGATTCTTACCCAGGTAAAGAATGGTTATGAAAATATTGCCTATTTCTTTCCATTCGTATCTACTCCCGAAGAATTAGATGCATTATTTACTATTCTGGAAGAAGAAGAAAAAAATATGGGAGTTTATCTCAAG
>JAMWCG010000025.1 GCA_023818555.1 Candidatus Omnitrophota bacterium | reverse complement strand
TCTCCCCGTGTCTTTGTAGAAGCAGTTCCCTGACGCTGCCTCGCCTCATACATCAGTTTTACTTGATAGAGAAGTTCCGTATTAACCTTGCCATCAAAAATCCCTGGGTCAAGATGGATTTTCTCATTTTCTTTACCCTCGGCATCGTATACCACTAAATAGTTTTTCTCCTCTGAACTCATTGCTTCACCTGGGGTTGTTTCTTAGATTTTTTTACAATCAATAAATTATTCTCTGCTCCCGGGACAGCTCCTTTTACCAGTAAAATATTTTTTTCTTTATCCCGAGAAATGATTTTCAAATTTTTTACCGTTACTTTTTCATTTCCCATCCTCCCCGGCATATGCCTACCTTTCAAGACCCGGCCGGGGGTGGTACTTGAGCCAATTGAGCCAGGGCGGCGATGAGACATAGACCCATGTGTCTTAGGTCCTCCCTTCCATCCCCAACGCTTCATCCCCCCCTGAAATCCTTTACCCAGAGAATTACCCTGGACATCCACATAACCGGCTCCTGCAAATATATCTAAGTCAAGGGAATCGCCTACCCGGTAATTATTTATTTCCTCAACATTAATTCTCACTTCCCGGATATAACGCTGTGGTTTTACCCCTATTTTTTCAAAGAATTTCAACTCTGGCCGAGTTAAATTTTTTATTTTCCTCTCCTCAAATCCTAATTGCAAGGCATAGTAATTATTTTTCTCTTCTTTAATGATGCGTAAGATATAACAGGGACCTACTTTAAGAACAGTCACGGGCACAACTTTCCCTTTTTCATCAAAGACTTGTGTCATCCCGATTTTTTTGCCCAAGAGTGCTTCCATCTCTCTATTTTATCTCCACATCTACTCCTGCCGGAAGGTTTAACTTCCGCAAAGCCTCCATGGTTTTATTCGTGGGTTCCAGAATATCAATAATCCGTTTGTGAATTTTCATTTCAAACTGTTCCCGTGATTTCTTATCAATTACCGGAGAACGGAGAACCGTATAGACCGTCCATTTTGTAGGTAGAGGAATAGGACCTCTTACTTTTGCCCCGGTCTTTTTCGCACTCTCTACAATCTCTGCAGCTGACTGGTCAAGAACGCGATGGTCATAGGCTTTCAATCTTATGCGAATTCTTTCTTCAGACATTATCTCCTCACCGCTGATTTAAAAAATCCCGGGAAGCACTTTCTCTAAGATCTCCCGGGGAACCTCCTGATAAAAGGAAGGCTCCATCGTATAGCTTCCTCTACCCTGGGTTAAAGACCTTACTTTAGTAACATATCCAAACATCTCCGCTAAGGGGACAAAACCGCGAATAGTCTTTACATTCCCGCGCTGACCAAGACTCACAATTTGAGCGCGCCGGCAATTTAAATCGCCCAGAACTTCCCCTAAATATTCTTCCGGAGTAATTACCTCTATGTCCATAATCGGCTCCAGCAGAACCGGTTCTCCTTTCTTCAAAGCCTCCCGCAAAGCCAGATAACCTGCCATGCGAAAAGAAAATTCCGAAGAGTCAACTTCATGATATGTCCCATCAATCAGCGTAACCTTAATATCAATCACCGGAAAATTAGCCAGAACCCCGGTCTGAGTCGCTTCATAAACTCCCTCCTCCACCGCAGGAATGAATTCTTTGGGGATAACCCCGCGGGTAATCCTATTTTCAAAAACTATCCCCGAATTCTTCTCCCCCGGTTCAACCTCAATTACTACTCTCCCATACTGCCCTCTTCCACCTGTCTGCTGAATAAATTTCCCTTCCGCCATTACTTTCTTCCGAATTGTCTCTTTATAAGCCACCTGAGGTTTCCCGGTGTGTGTAGCAACATTGAATTCTCGGGAAATGCGTTCTAAGATTATTTCTAAATGCAACTCACCCATCCCCCAGATAAGCGTCTGGTTGGTCTCTGGATTATACTTGACCTTGAAAGTAGGGTCTTCTTCTTCTATCTTATGCAAAGCTAAGAAAAGGCGTTCCTGCTCAGCCTTCGTCACCGGCTCAATGGCTATGGAGAGGACTGGTTCAGGAAAATGCATACTCTCTAACAAAATGGGATGTTCCTCATCAGAGATGGTCTCTCCTGTAACTGTCTCCTTAAGGCCAACACAAGCGATGATATCTCCCGCCATTGCTTCCGAAATAACTTCCTGCTTATTTGCGTGCATCCGGACCAGTTTCTGAATCTTCTCTTTTATGCGTTTGTTGGCATTGTAAACATACATCCCCGTGGTCAATTTACCCGAATAGATGCGGAAATAAGCAAGCTTGCCAATATAAGGGTCAACCATGACTTTGAAACAGAGTGCAGAAAGATAGCCCTCCGGATCTGCCTCCCGTTCTATAATCTCCTGAGTAAAAGGGTTCCTTCCACTGATTACCCCCCTATCCAAAGGAGAAGGGAGATAAGCACAGATCGCCTCCAGTAAGGGCTGGATACCTTTATTACGCAAGGAGGCTCCGCAAAGGACGGGAACCGCTCTATTCTTTATAGTCACCCGCCGGATGCTCTCTTGCAAATCTAAAAAGGATATCTCTTCATTGTGAATAAACTTATGCATAATTAAATCGTCTAACTCAGCCAGACGCTCAATCAATTTCTCTCTGTATTCGTAAGCCATTGCTTTAAGCGCCTCGGGAATCTCCAGAGTGCGATAATCTAAACTCTCCGGAGCAAGGTCATAGATGAGTACTTTTTTCTCCAAGAGGTCAATCACCCCCTGAAAACTCTCTTCTTTACCTAAAGGCAACTGAAGAATTAACGGCTTTGCTCCCAATCTCTCCTCTATCTGTTTCACCACCGCAAAAAAATCGCTTCCCATCCGGTCAAGTTTATTTACATAAGCAAGGCGTGCTACTTTATAACGGTCAGCCTGACGCCAGACTGTCTCTGACTGGGGTTCCACCCCTCCTACCCCACAGAAGACCACTACACATCCATCTAATATTTTCAGAGAACGTTCTACCTCTACTGTAAAATCTACATGTCCGGGGGTATCAATTATATTTATCTGACAATCTTTCCAAAAACAGGCTGTAGAAGCTGCGGTAATGGTAATCCCGCGCTCCTGCTCCTGTTCCATCCAATCCATAGTGGTTGTCCCTTCATCTACCTCTCCTATGCGATGAATCCTTCCTGTACAATAGAGGATGCGTTCGGTGGTAGTGGTCTTACCCGCATCAATATGCGCCACAATCCCAATGTTCCGGATTTTCTCTAAGTAACTCCCTCTCTCCATAGTCGGATGATTAAATTGCTCTCTCGCTAAACTTGTGCTCTCGCATCCCATCTATCAATTTAATAATTTATTTCACCAGCGAAAATGGGCAAAAGCTTTATTTGCTTCCGCCATTTTATGGGTTTCCTCTCGCTTCTTTATGGCAGAACCCTGTCCTTTAAAAGCATCCACAATCTCTTCCGCCAGTTTCTCTTCCATCGGTTTCCCCTGTTTCCTGCGTGCCGCATCACGCATCCAGCGTAAAGCCAGAGCGGTGCTTCTCTCTGGCCTCACCTCCATGGGCACCTGATAAGTTGCCCCTCCCACCCTCCGCGGGCGCACTTCTAAGAGGGGACGCACATTATCTACCGCCTTCTGGATAACCTCCAAGGGTTCTACCTTCAATTGCTGAGAAGCAATCTCTAAGGCAGAATAGACAATCTTTTCTGCAATCGTCTTCTTCCCTTCCCACATTACCATATTAATCAGACGCTGAATAAGTTTTGAGTTGTAAATGGGGTCAGGAGAAACCTCTCTCCGACTCGCTCTTCTCCTCCTCATCTCTCACCTTTTATTCCCTTTAACCAATTAACTATTTAACAAAACTATTTAGGCAGTTTCGTTCCATATTTAGAACGCGATTTTTTACGGTCAGTCACTCCTGCGGTATCCAGAGTCCCCCGCACAATGTGATAGCGCACGCCCGGGAGGTCCTTAACTCTTCCTCCCCGCACTAAAACAATAGAGTGTTCCTGAAGATTATGACCCTCACCGGGAATATACGCGGTTACCTCTATCCCCGTAGTGAGACGCACACGGGCAATTTTGCGTAAAGCAGAATTAGGCTTTTTGGGAGTCATTGTTCTCACCTGAACACAGACACCCCTTCTCTGCGGACATCCTTTTAAAGCCGGAGATTTTGACTTCTTTCTCCTTTTCTTTCTCCCTAAACGCAATAATTGCTTAATCGTAGGCATCGCTTTACCCTCATTCAATACTTTTTACTAATTCTATTTCACGATGTGCCCGGAAACCTGTTCCTGCCGGAACCAAATGCCCCATAATCACATTCTCTTTTAAACCGCGCAATTCATCTCTCTTCCCAGAAGCCGCCGCTTCTGTAAGAACCCGGGTTGTCTCCTGAAAACTGGCAGCAGAGATAAAACTCTCGGTAGTCAAAGAAGCCTTGGTAATCCCTTGAAGAATGGGTGTAGCAATGGCAGGACGGCCTCCTTTCTTCATCACGCGTTCGTTTTCATCCCGAAAAATAAATTTATCTATCTCTTGGCCTACCAAGAAATCGGTATCTCCGGGGTCTTCTATGACTACCTTGCGCAACATCTGGCGAATAATCAATTCTATGTGTTTATCATCAATCTTTACTCCCTGTAAGCGATAGACTTCCTGAATCTCATTTAAAAGATACTCCTGCAATTTTTTATCGCCGGAGATACGCAATATGTCCTGGGGAACAATCGGACCATCGGTAAGTGGCTGACCTGCAGTAACCCAGTCTCCTTTGTAAACATTGAGATGTTTACCATGAGGTATAATATATTCTTTTCTCATCCCGGAAGGACTACGAATAATCACTCTCCTCTGCCCCTTCTTGGCAGGACCAAATTCTACCCATCCATCAATCTCACTGATTACTGCCGGATCATGTGGCCTCCGGGCTTCAAATAATTCCGCTACCCGAGGAAGACCACCGGTAATATCTCGGGTCTTCACAATTTTACGCGGTGTCTTGGCTAAAACCATTCCTGCTTCTACCAATTGACCTTCCTTCACCACGATATGGGCTCCTGCCGGTAAAGCATAGATGGCTAAAACCTCCTCTTTCTCAGAATTAAGGACGAGGATCTGGGGATGATAATCACCTTTGTATTCAATGATTATCTTATTTACCAAACCTGTACTCTCATCCAATTCCTCCCGCATGGTAATACCCTCTTTAATATCTTCAAACATCACCTTCCCGCTCACCTCGGTTAAAATGGGAGAAGTGTAGGGGTCCCAGCGTGCGAATATTTCTCCCTTTTCAATCTTTGCCCCGTCTTCAAACTTAATCATTGAACCCTGGGGAACAGAGTAGCGTTCAAGCTCTCTTCCTGCATCATCATTTATGCTCATCTGACCATTGCGGTTAAGGACTACAATCTGAGATTTTGTCTTTACGGTTCTAAGATTAATATATTTTATAATCCCTGAATTTTTTGCCTGGAGAAAAGACTGTTCTATGATTCTGCTGGCTGTCCCTCCAATGTGGAAAGTACGCATCGTCAATTGTGTCCCTGGCTCACCAATGGACTGAGCAGCGATTATTCCCACTGCTTCTCCCACCTCTACCATTCTCTGGGTAGCCAGATTCCTCCCATAGCATTTAGCACATACCCCATATCTTGTCTCACAGGTCAAAACCGAACGAATACGAATTTTTTCAATCCCCAGAGACTCAATCCGCTCAGCCTGTTCCTCAGTAATCTCTTCATCTGCCTTGACAATAACCTCGTCAGTGATCACATCTACAATGTTATCCAGAGCCACTCTCCCCACAATCCGCTCCTGTAAACTCACCACCGTCTCGTCTCCTTCAATAATTGCGGAAACAAATATGCCATTAAGGGTGCGACAATCTTCTTCAGTGACAATCACATCCTGAGCCACATCAATCAAACGCCGGGTTAGGTAACCCGCATCTGCGGTTTTTAGAGCGGTATCCGCTAACCCCTTTCTTGCTCCGTGGGTAGAGATGAAGTATTCCAATACACTCAATCCCTCTCTAAAGTTAGCGGTAATGGGAGTTTCAATAATCTCACCCGAAGGCTTAGCCATCAGTCCACGCATTCCCGCCAGTTGTCGGATCTGTAAACGCGAACCCCTTGCTCCCGAATCCGCCATCATAAATACCGGATTAAAGGGGTCCAATTCCTTGAAGATCTCATCAGAGAGTGTATCCGTAATATGAGTCCAGATATCAATTATTTTATTGTACCTTTCTCCATCGGTAATGATTCCTTTTCTATATTGCTCTTCTACACGGGCTACTTCTTCCTTAGCCCGTTTAAGCATTTCTGACTTTTCCCGCGGGATATTCAGGTCTTCTACCGCCATAGAAATCCCTGCTAAGGTAGCCATCTCAAAACCCAGGTTCTTTAAACGGTCTAAGAAAAGCACGGTCTCGTGATGCCCTAATTTTCTATAACAGATTTGAATGAGCTTACTCAACTTGCCCTTATCTACTACTTCGTTAAAAAATTCCATCCCTTGAGGAAGAATATCATTAAAGACCACCCTCCCTACCGTCGTCTCAATCACTTTATCCTTCACCTTTAACTTGATCCGGGTATGAAGCCCAATCGCCTTTTCCTCGTAGGCATAAAGCACTTCTTCCGGAGAGGAAAAAAGTTGTCCTTCCCGGGGTTGACCTTTTTTCTCTTTAGTAAGATAATGACAACCCAAAACAATATCCTGAGAAGGGGTAACAATGGGACCCCCATTAGCCGGAGAGAAAATATTGTGGGAAGCGAGCATAATCAAACGAGATTCCATCTGAGCTTCTATGGAAAGAGGAACATGCACGGCCATCTGGTCACCATCAAAGTCGGCATTAAATGCCGGACATACCAAAGGATGAATTTTGATTGCCTTTCCTTCTACCAGGAGAGGTTGAAAAGCCTGGATACCTAACCGATGAAGCGTAGGAGCACGATTGAGTAAAACGGGATGGTCCCTGATCACCTCCTCCAAAATCTCCCAGACCTCCATCTTTGTCTTCTCTACCATCTTCCGGGCACTGCGAATAGTATGCACATGGCCTTTCTCTTTCAATTTCCGGATGATAAATGGCTCAAAGAGTTCCAAAGCCATCTTTTTAGGAAGTCCACATTGATAAAGTTTTAGTTCCGGACCAATAACAATTACACTCCTTCCTGAATAGTCCACCCTTTTGCCTAAAAGATTCTGACGGAAACGTCCCTGTTTACCCTTAAGCATATCCGCAAGCGACTTCAAAGGCCGGTTTCCTGCTCCCATTACCGGCCTTCCGTGCCTGCCATTATCAAATAAAGCATCTACTGCTTCCTGGAGCATACGTTTTTCATTTCTAATGATAATCTCCGGGGCTTTCAATTCAATCAACTTGCGCAAACGATTATTCCGGTTGATCACCCTCCGATATAGGTCATTAAGGTCAGAGGTGGCAAATCTCCCGCCATCCAGAGGAACCAGCGGTCTTAAATCAGGAGGAATTACCGGAATAACTTCTAAGACCATCCATTCCGGTCTATTCCCTGATTTTCTGAAAGCCTCTACCAATTTTAGAGTCTTGATTATTCTCTTATTTACCTGTCCACTCTTGGAGTGTTTAATTGACTTTCTTAACTCATGAGCCATTTTATCTAAGTCTATTTCCTTAAGTAGGTCCCGAATAGCCTCTGCTCCCATTTTTGCCACAAATTTATTGCCATACTTTAATCTTGCCTCCTGCAATTTTTCTTCACTGAGCAGGTCTTTCTTGTGTAAAGGAGTATCCCCGGGGTCAACCACAATGTATTCTTCATAATAGATCACCTTCTCCAGTTCTCGGATGGAAAGGTCAAGCAGCAAGCCCATTTTGGAGGGCATAACCTTAAAAAACCAGATATGGGAAACTGGACAGACCAGTTCTATATGCCCCATCCTTTCCCGGCGCACACTGGAACGAGTTACTTCCACTCCACAACGGTCACAAACTATACCTTTATATTTAATCCGTTTATATTTACCACAGTAGCATTCCCAGTCTTTGGTTGGGCCAAAAATCTTCTCACAGAAAAGCCCATCTTTCTCCGGTTTAAAGGTGCGATAATTTATGGTCTCGGGTTTCTTCACTTCTCCGTGTGACCAGGAACGGATGGTTTCCGGAGAAGCGATTTTGATGGTGATGGCATCAAATAATAAAGAACCTTCTTCTCTCAGTTTTGTCTTCTCTTTAAGGATGGTACCTTTAGCCATTTCAAACCTTCCTTTTTTCCTTCTTTATGTCCAGACATAAACCCTGTAATTCTTTTATCAAAACATTAAAAGATTCCGGGGTCCCGGGATTTAAAGCATTCTCTCCTTTTACAATCGCCTCATATATCCGTGTCCTCCCTTCTACATCATCGCTCTTCACCGTCAAGAGTTCTTGTAAGGTATAAGCGGCTCCATAGGCCTCTAAAGCCCAAACCTCCATCTCGCCAAACCTCTGTCCTCCGAACTGTGCCTTACCTCCCAGGGGCTGCTGGGTAACCAAGGAGTAAGGACCTATGGAACGGGCATGAATTTTCTCATCCACTAAATGGATGAGTTTCATAATGTAGATATACCCTACGGTAATTTTATTGTCAAAGTATTCTCCGCTGTAACCATCGCGTAATGGCATCCTCCCATCTTCGGGTAAATTGGCTTTCCGGAGTTGCTCCTTAATCTCTTCTTCAGTTGCTCCTCCAAAGACTGGCGAGATAACTCTAATTCCTAAGGCTCTGGCCGCCCAACCTAACTGGGTTTCTAAGAGTTGTCCGACATTCATGCGGGAAGGAACTCCTAAGGGGTTAAGCACAATCTCCACTGGCGTCCCATCGGGTAAAAAGGGCATATCCTCCTCAGCTACAATTCGGGCAATCACTCCCTTATTCCCATGTCTTCCTGCCAATTTATCTCCCACCGAGAGTCTCCGCTTACTGGCAATATAGACCACCACTTTCTTCAATACCCCTGCGGGTAATTCATCTCCCCGTTTAATCTGGTCTATTTCCCGATCCTGTTCATAAATCAATTCCTCCATCTGGTCATCGTAGAGACGCATTACCTTCTTTATCTCTTCTTCCAGTACCTCGTTATCCTTTATTTTTACTCCCTCCAGTTCTGCCTTTTCCAGTTTATTGAGGTCCTTCTTCGTAATCGTCTTATCTTGAGGAATGAGTGTCTTTCCGGTCTCCGCATCTAAGAGTGCAGAGGAAAGTTTCTCCCCTAAGATGAGTTTAGCCAAACGCCGGTTCCTCTCCTCCTTTGCCTCTCTTATCTGCTTCTGGTACCGCTCCTTCACCGCCTCAATCTGTTTCAGCTCTTCAGTCTTTGCCTCCTTAGAAAGCGAACGGGTCTCCTTGCGGGAAAAAACCCTCACTTCCACCACTATACCTTCTACTCCCGGAGGGACGGTAAGCGAAGCATCACGGACATCCCCGGCTTTCTCCCCAAAGATGGCTCTTAAAAGTTTCTCTTCCGGGGTTAATTCCGTCTCTGTCTTAGGGGTAACCTTACCCACTAAGATATCACCTGATTTAACTTCTGCGCCGATGCGAATAATCCCCTCTTCATCTAAGTCCTTTAAGGCTTCTTCCCCTACTCCGGGGATATCCCGGGTAATTTCTTCGGGACCCAATTTCGTCTCTCTGGCTTCAATACTGAATTCCTCAATATGTAAAGAGGTAAAAGTATCCTCCTTCAACAACTTTTCACTTACCAAGACCGCATCTTCAAAATTATATCCCCGCCAGGGCATAAAGGCAACCAGCACATTTCTTCCTAAAGCAAGTTCTCCTCCCTGAGTAGCCGGACCATCAGCAATTACATCTCCTGCTTTTACATGGTCTCCCACCTTCACCAGAGGACGCTGATTAATACAGGTGTCCGCATTGGAACGGAAAAATTTCTTCAGGTTATAAACCTCTGAACCAATCACCACTCTGTCCGCCTGAACCTCACGCACTACCCCCTCTTTT
>JAMWCG010000024.1 GCA_023818555.1 Candidatus Omnitrophota bacterium | reverse complement strand
ATCGAGGAGATTGATAAATATTCTACGGACTTGTTCTTGGTCTGCCCAAATAAGTGGCAGGTCTTCTTTAGCCTCAAATAATAAATGGATGTTTTTATCCCGGGCTTTTTCTTTTAATAAATCTATAACTTCCCCTACGATTCTATTTAGAGAAACCTGGGTGCGAACTCCTTCTATATGACCGCGTTCAATTTTAGAGAGGTCTAAGAGATTGTCAATCATTATTGCCTGACGGTCAACATTTTTTTTAATGAGGGATAAATACTCATTGATTTCCTTATTATCTTTGGTCTCATATTCTATAAGTTTAAGAGAGTTAAGAATAGCAGTGAGAGGTGTCCTTAATTCATGAGAAACTGTGGCTACAAATCTTGATTTGACCTCAGACAATTCCTGAAGTCTTTTATTGGCTCTCAGTAACTCCTCAGTCTTCAATTTCAGTTCTTCATTTAGTTTCTGCAAATTCTGGCTAAGAATATTTAACTCTTCCGTAGCCATCTGTTCCCTTCTATATAGATAGTATCCCAGGATAGACAAAAGGGATAAAGAGAATACCTTGGAGAATATCACCGGTAAATTAATCCCTGCGGTTGTAGCCGAGAGATGCATGCCCCAATAGATATCTCCGAGAAGAAAAATAGAAATGGCTACCAAGGCTAAGGTTAAAGCCCTTGGCTGGAGGACGATAGCGAGAGAGAGGGAAAGGGCTAATAAAACAGGAAGCAGATAGAAAATCCATAATTCATATATTTTAAAGGAAAAGAGATAAATAACAAAATAGAGAAATAATAAGAAGATGAAGGTTTTGAGAACTATTTTTTTTGTGGGAGAAAAACGCGTAAGGGTAATCGTACGATTAAAGACAAATACTAAAAGGAAAAGAGAAAAAACTGCGGTGAGCTGAATGCGTCCTATATTAAGGAGGGCAGGAGATAAGTTGATAAATATTACTCCACTAAGGATAATTATCCATAATATTAACTCTAATGCTTTCTTAAACTTTGAGAGATTAGTTTTCCCCATTTTCTATTTAGATTATACCAAAGATATAAAAGAAATGAAATAAGAATCTCGCGAAAGTGATTAGATTTTTCTTGAGAATTGTGCTTAAATATGCTATCTTTTTGCGGTAAAGAAAGGAGTTTTATGGGTAAAATGAGTAAGTTTTTTGCTCTTAAATCTCTGGGAACGAACTGGCGCACGGAGATTATTGCTGGTTTTACTACCTTTATGACTATGGCTTATATTATCTTTGTCAATCCAGCAATTCTTTCCGTAACGGGAATGGACTTTGGGGCAGTAATGGTGGCTACATGTTTGGTTACTGCTTTGACCACTATCTTAATGGGAATTTATACAAATTATCCTATTGCTTTAGCTCCCGGCATGGGGATGAATGCCTATTTTGCTTATACCGTATGTCTAGGAATGGGGATTTCCTGGGAGGTGGCTTTAGGGTGTGTTTTTATTGAAGGAGTAATTTTTATTCTCCTTACACTCTCTAAGTTTCGCCAAAAACTTTTTGATGCTGTTCCCCAAACTATTCGCATTGCGGTGGCGTGTGGTATTGGTCTTTTAATTGCTTTTGTGGGACTAAAAGATGCAGGAATCATTATTTCCCACCCATCTACCTTTGTAAGTTTGGGGAAAATTACCAGTCCCTATGCTATGCTTTCTCTTTTGGGATTGTTAATCACTTCTTTATTTTTAATCAGGAAGATAAAAGGAAGTATTTTTTTAGGAATTCTTATTACTGCCTTATTGGGAATTCCTTTAGGAATAGTTAAATATCAGGGAATAATGGGGCCTCCTCCTTCCATTTCTCCTACTTTATTTAAACTTGACATCTTAAGTGCTTTAAAGCTTGGTTTTTTGACCATCGTTTTTACCTTCCTTTTTATGGATATTTTTGATACTGTAGGAACTCTTGCGGGAATAGGAGAAATTGGGGGATTTATAAAAAATGGAAAACTTCCCCGTGTAGGCCGCTGTTTCTTTGTAGATGCCTTAGGTACAGTCTTTGGTTCTCTTTTGGGAGTCTCTACAGTTACCAGTTATATTGAAAGCATTTCGGGGATTAGTGAAGGAGGCCGTTCAGGATTAACCAGTGTGGTTGTAGGGCTTCTTTTCTTATTTTCTCTTTTCTTCTTTCCCCTTACTAAGATGATTGGGGGAGGCTATGAGGTTTGTTCAGGAATGGTTCTCCATCCGGTTACTGCTACAGCATTAATTATTATTGGCACCTTGATGTTTCTCTCAATTACAAAAATTGATTGGCGAGATTATTCAGAGGCAATTCCTGCCTTTTTAGTGATTATTACCATGCCTTTAACTTTTAGTATCGCCAATGGTTTAGCAATAGGTTTTATTAGTTTCTCTGCTATAAAACTATTCTCTGGAAAAGGGAAAGAAGTTTCCGGACTCGTATATCTTCTTTCTCTACTTTTTATTCTCAGATTTGCTTTTCTGGAATAAGTTTAAATGGCAAATATTTTTCCTTTTAGAGGCATTTTTTATAATCCCGAGAAAATAAAAGATATTTCTCAGGTAGTCTCTCCACCTTACGATGTGATTTCTCAACAAGAGCAGGGGAGATTTTATCACTCCCATCCTTTAAATATTATTAGGATTGATTGCGGAAAGATTTTCTCCACAGATACAGAGAATAACAACCGTTATATACGCGCCAGGGATTTTTTTAAAGAATGGCTCAAGGAAAAAATTTTAATTCAAGATAAATCTTCTTGCTTTTATCTTTTAGCCCAGAAATTTAGATATCAAAGAAAAGATTTTTTGCGTTGGGGGATTATCTGCAGACTAAAACTTTCAAGAAATAATCGGGTTTTCTTTCATGAGAAGACCTCCGCCAAACCCAAAGAAGACCGTTTTAAACTTCTCAAAAAAGTCAAGGCAAATCTCAATCCCATTTTTGCTATTTTTGAAGATAATTTTAAACTTATAGAAGGTTTAAGTAAGATTTATTATGCTCAGGAACCCTTTATTAAATTTAAATTTTTACAAGTAGAACATTATCTCTGGCGTATAGATAATCTAAAATTGATAAATAGGATAGAAAAATATTTTCAGCAAAAGGATATCTTTATCGCTGATGGACATCACCGCTACGAGGTAAGCATTTTATATCAGAAATATTGTCGGGAGAGAAATCCTCAGCATACAGGGAAAGAAGCTTATAACTATGTAATGGTATATTTGACTCCTTTAAAAGATAAGGCGTTAAAGATTCTTCCCACCCATCGTTTGCTTAAAAAACTACCTGCTGACTTTGAAGATAGACTCAGGGTATATTTTGAGATTATTCCCTGCCCGAGATTATCTCTGCTGAATTTACTGTCTAAAGCAGAAAATAATCTCTATTTATTCGGGATGTATTTAGGTAAAGAGGAATATTTTTTGCTTCGTCTGAAGAGGGAGTTTAATCCGGAAAAAATCATTCCCCAGACTAAACCTGCGGTATGGAAAAGGCTTGAGGTTTCTCTCTTCCATTTTCTTATTATAGAGAAAGTTTTTGCTCTGCAGAACTCTGATTTTGATAATATATTTTATACTCAGGATTTAAAAGAAGCAATTCGCCGGGTAAAGAAAGGAGAATTTAAAGTTGCCTTTTTCCTCAGACCAACTCCGGCTTATGCCGTAAAAGAGATTGCTTTGTTAAAAGAGCGAATGCCACATAAGTCTACCTATTTCTACCCCAAACTCCCTTCCGGGTTAATTATCAATCCAGTATAAATATTGTATAAAAAATATTTTTGTGATATATTATTATAAAATTTTGCTTAAAGGGAGGTGAAAAGAATGTATGCAGTAGTAAAAGTAGGGGGGAAGCAATACAGAGTGAAAGAAGGAGATGAATTTAAGGTAGAAAGGTTGGCAGTTAAAGGTAAAAAGATTACTTTACATGAAGTCCTTCTGGTAGCGGATGACGGAAATATAGAGATAGGTAAGCCTTTTCTTCCCCGAGCAAAGATAATTTGTGAGGTGTTAGGGGAGAAAAAGGGGAAGAAGGTAATGGTCTTTAAGTATCGGAGGAGAAAGAATTATCGGAAAAAGATTGGACATAGACAGCTCCTTACACATTTACGCGTTAAAGAAATAAGCGTAGGGAAGACGGAAAAGGAGGGTGAGGAATAGATGGCGAAAGGGACTTCTGCGGGAAGAAATGACCGGGATAGCCCCGGTCAGCGATTAGGAATAAAGCGTTATGCAGGAGAATATGTTAAGGCAGGAACTATTTTGGTAAGACAACGGGGAACGGTCTTTAAACCAGGTTTGAATGTGGGCATAGGAGATGACTACACTCTTTTTGCCAAATGTGCGGGATGGATAAAATTTCCTAAACCGAGGGTAGTTTGTATTGTGCCTAAAGAAAGATAATGAGGTCAAATTTTATTGACTATGTGGAAATAGAGGTGAAGGCAGGGAAAGGCGGAGACGGTTGTAATAGTTTTTTTCGTCATCGCTTCAGTCGCTTTCCCAAACCAGATGGAGGAGCAGGAGGAAAGGGAGGGGATGTAGTGATTATTGCTGATGAAAATATCCATACTCTCTTAGATTTGCAGTACCGGAAAAGATTTGTTGCCGAGGATGGGCATAATGGAGAGGGTAATCATAAGAAAGGCGAGGCAGGAAGAGACTGTTTTATTTTAGTTCCTGTGGGAACTTTGATTAAGGAAGCAAAGAGAGGTTTTGTCCTGCGCGACCTTACTAAACCCGGAGAGAAGGTGATTGTTGCCAGGGGTGGTGAAGGAGGAAAAGGGAACCGTTCCGGAAAACCAGCCACAGCGGGGAAGGAAGGAGAGGAAAAGAGGTTAATCTTAGAGTTGAAGTTAATTGCTGATGTGGGTTTGTTGGGTTATCCTAATGTGGGCAAATCTACTCTTCTCAATCGCATATCCCCGGCGCATTCTAAGGTAGCAAGTTATCCTTTTACTACCAGAGCACCGGTGTTGGGAAAAGTAGAAATAGGTGGTGAGGAATTTGATTTTACAGTGGCGGATATTCCCGGATTAATTGAGGGAGCACATCAAGGTAGAGGTTTGGGATATACATTTTTAAGACATATAGAGAGAACAAAAGTTTTAGTCCATATGGTAGATATTTCTCAATCAGAAGGAAGGGATGCCTACAGTGATTATTTAAATTTGAATAGGGAACTTTTTTTATACAATCCTGATTTAGAGAAGAAACCACAATTGGTGGTGGCAAATAAAATAGATTTATCCGGTGCCTGGGATAATTTGAGAAGATTTTCAGAAAGGCTGAATAAAAAAATTTATCCTCTCTCTGCCCTTACCGGAGAAGGGGTGGAGCAACTTTTGAAAGCCATTAAAGAGATCTTGAGTTAAAATGCGCAGAGAAATAATTTCTCAGGTTAAAAGTTTGGTCATAAAAATCGGGACAAGTATTTTATCCACTAATTCTACTATTGACCGTTTAAAGATAGAAAGATTGGTGGAGGGAATAAATTTTTTACTGGAGAGAGAGTTCAGGGTCTGTCTGGTTTCTTCAGGAGCGATAAGCAGCGGGATGTCGATGTTAGGTTTGAGGACAAGGCCTAAGGTCCTCCCCCAGTTACAGGCGACCGCGGCAGTAGGACAGAGATACTTAATGGACCTTTATGCGGATGCTTTCCAGAAATATAATCGCATTGTGGCACAGATTCTCCTTACGCAAGAAGATTTAAAGGATAGAAGACGCTATCTAAATATACGCAATACCATCTCTGCACTCTGGGAGAGAAGGATAGTTCCCATTATAAACGAAAATGATACGGTAGCGGTGGAAGAGATAAAATTTGGAGACAACGATCGACTTTCGGCCTTGGTGGCCAGCTTATTAAATATAGACTTGTTAGTAATCTTATCAGATGTGGATGGTTTCATCGTAGAGGAGCGTGTGCTTTCCCAGATAGGAGAGATTACTCCTGAATTGGAAACCTGGGCTTGCGGAACAGAAAAGAAAGAGATTTGTATTGGCGGGATGTATTCCAAACTGGAGGCGGTTAAGATTTGTTTTCGCGCGGGCATACCCTGTATACTCGCTAATGGAAATCGACCTGGAATATGGGAGAAGATTATAAAGGGGGAAGAGATAGGGACATTGTTTCTCCCCAGCAAGAAAAAACTCACCAGTAGAAAACAGTGGATGCTTTTCAATTTAAAGCCAAAAGGCAAAATTTATATTGACCGAGGAGCGCGGGAGGCAATTTTAAACAAAGGGAAGAGCCTTCTTTCTGTGGGAATTGTTAAGATAGAGGGAGATTTTTCAGAAGCAGACTTGGTGAGTGTTTTTGATACAGAAGGTAAAAAAGAAATTGCTCAAGGGATTAGCCATTACTCTGCAGAGGAGTTAAATAAGATAAAGGGCTTAAAGACCTCAGAAATAGAAAAAGTTCTGGGTTATAAATACTACGATGAAGTCATCCACCGGGATAATTTGGTATTGTTGTAACCTGTGTGGAGCGAAGAAAGATAATTTCTTCTAAAATAATTTAGAGTAGAGAGGAGACTATGTCTTTAGAAGAGGAAATCCTAAAAATTGCTCAAAAAGCAAAATCTGCCCTACCTGAACTTTCTTTACTTTCTACCCAGGTAAAGAATCATGTCTTAGAGAAAATGGCGTGTGGTTTAAGGGAAAATTCTCAGAAGCTCTTAGAGGCAAACCAGAAAGACCTGAAATTAGGTAGAGATAAAGGACTCTCTTCTGCATTCTTGGAACGGCTTACCTTAAATGAGAGAAGAATAGAAGAAATGGCAGAATCCTTGAAAGAGATTGCTAAACTCCCTGACCCAGTGGGCGAAGTAATAGAGACCTGGAAGAGGCCCAATGGTTTAATTATTGCAAGAGTGCGTGTTCCCATAGGAGTGATTGGGATTATCTATGAATCGCGTCCCAATGTTACCGCTGACTGTATCGGGCTATGTTTGAAATCAGGGAATAGTGTGATTTTGCGTGGAGGTTCGGAGGCAATAAATTCCAATTTAGCCATTTTTAAATTAGTTCACAAAATAACCATTGCAGAGGGTGTTCCCGAGGGAGCAATCCAGATGATTCCCACCAGCGAGAGAAGAGCGGTAGAGATTATGCTTGGGCTCAATGAATACATAAACCTCATCATTCCTCGTGGAGGTGAAAGTCTCATTAGGGAGGTTACGGAAAAGTCAAAAATTCCAGTGATAAAACATTATAAAGGGGTATGTCATATCTTTGTAGATGAGTCTGCAGATTTAGATATGGCGGTTAAGGTCTGTCTTAATGCCAAGGTGCAGAGGCCGGCTACCTGTAATGCGATGGAGACGATGTTGGTGCATAAAAACATTGCAAAAAAATTTTTGCCCTTGATTTTCCAGGAGTTTAAAAAAGCAGGGGTGAGAATAAAGGGATGCGCCCGGACAAAAAAAATTTTGAAAGATATAGAACTCGCTTCGGAAAAAGATTTTTATACCGAATGGCTGGATTTAATTTTGTCTGTTAAGATAGTGGAGAGTATTGAAGAGGCAATCTCCCATATTGCTAAGTATGGAACACAGCATTCTGATGCCATCATCACGGAAGACAGACAGAACGCCTTTCGTTTTTTAAGAGAAGTAGATTCATCGGCGGTATATGTAAATGCCTCCACCCGTTTTACGGATGGATATCAGTTCGGTCTGGGAGCAGAAATGGGTATTTCCACCGAGAGGATTCACTGTCGTGGACCAATGGGTTTGCGGGAATTGACTACCTATAAATATATTATTTTGGGTAATGGGCAGATAAGAACATGAAGATTGGGATTTTAGGGGGGACATTCAATCCGGTACATTATGGCCATCTTATTCTGGCGGAAGAAGCTTATAGAATACTTCTTCTGGATAAAGTTATCTTTATCCCTTGTTGTCTCCCCCCCCATAAGCGAGTAAAGGACTTAATCCTTCCCCGGCACCGTCTGGAAATGGTTAGAGAGGCGATCAGGGGGAATAGACATTTTGCTGTTTCGGATATAGAAATAAAAGCAGGGGGTGTTTCTTATACCTTTGAGACCTTAGAGAAATTTAGAAAGATGTTTCCGCGTTCTACAGAAATCTTTCTTATCGTTGGCTCAGATGCTCTCAGAGAATTACCGCGTTGGAAAAATTTCTCTCAGATTCTGAATTTAGCCAGGATTGTCATTGCTACACGACCGGATTTTCCTGTGGGGAAAAGACCCTCCTGGGCAGAAGTAATAAAGATTCCCCTTATAGACATTTCTTCCTCCGAGATCCGAAGAAGGATAAAGAGAGGGACCACGGTTAAGTATTTGATTCCTTCTGCAGTGGAAAAATATATAGAAAAAAATAGATTATATAAAAATGAATAACCTTGCTTCACTGGAGAAAAGCGGAGTGAAAAGAAAAATATCCCGCAACCACCGGATGGATATCTTTGCCCTCTTTCTTCCGGAGATAAGGGATTTGTTGAAGAATAAGGATTTCACCTCGCTTAAAGAGCTTTTGCGAAAGATACATTCCATAGACATAGCGGAAGGATTTAACCATCTCCAGGAGGGTGAGAGGATTATTATCTTTAAATTATTAAGTATCCGTAAGGCGGTAGAGGTATTTGAGGACCTTCCCTCTTCTACACAGCAAATTTAACTCAATAACTTAGAAAATCAAGAAGTTTCTCAAGTTCTCAATGAGATGGCTCCTGATGAACGGGCAAAGTTATTTAAGGAGTTACCTCCCAAAGTAGTGAAAAAGCTCTGGTCTTTTTTGAAGAAGGAAGAGGCGGAAGATGTGCGGCGTCTGCTTACCTATAAAGAAGGAACCGCCGGTTCTATAATGGATACCAAATTTGTGGAATTGAAGAAAGATATGACCGCACGGAGGGCAATCCTTACCCTTCAGGAGAGAGAGCGCTCGGGTTTGACCAAGACCATCTATTCAGTATATGTTACAGACGATGAACATCGGCTCATTGGAGGATTAAGTTTACAGACCCTCATTACTGCTCCTCCGGATATTCTCATTCGGGAGATTATGAGTGATGTGAGTGTAATTAAGATAAATGTGGATATGGAGATCCCGGAAGTAGGGAGATGGTTTAAGAAATACGATTTACTGGATGCTCCGGTGGTGGATAATGAAAATAGGCTCTTAGGAGTAATCACCATTGACGATGTGATGGATATAATGGAGAGAGAAACGACACGAGACTTTTATGAAGTAGGTAAGATGTCCGGGGTAGAAATTCGTTATAGTGAGGCAAAGACCACGGATTTAGTAAAACGTAGAGCGGGGTGGTTGATTCTTCTGCTTATCTTTGATTTTCTGACCGGGACAGTGCTTAAGACCTTTGAACATGCTCTGGGGACGGTGGTGGCTTTAACCTTTTTTATTCCTATGATTTTGGACACGGGAGGCAATGCCGGAGCGCAAACTGCCATTACCATCATCCGCGGACTGGCTACCGGGGATGTTACTTGGCGAAATGCCTGGAAAATTGTGAGGATGGAATTATTGGCTTCTCTGTTGATGGGATTTATTGTAGGAACGGTTGCCTTTCTGAGAGCTTTTATGCTTCAACAGGATTTACTGCTTGCCTTGGTGGTAGGTTTTACGATGGCGGGAATAATCTTACTGGCAATCTCTACGGGGCTCTTTCTTCCCTTTGTTTCCAAAAGAGTTGGACTTGACCCGGCCGCCTTGGCCGGCCCAATCACTACCAGCGTGGTAGATATTCTCGGATTGATTATCTATTTTAAGATTGCTCAGTTTTTCTTACCCATTTTGAGACATTGATGAATATTTTATTTTTTATCTTTCTCATCATCTTTTTAGGGATTCTTTCCTTTTTTTTCTCTGCCTGGGAAACCGCTCTTCTCTCTTTAAATAAATTGAGAATTCGTTCTTACTTAAATCAGGGGAAACGCCGGGCAGAGGTAATCTATAATATCCTTACTCAATTAGATAGATTTA
>JAMWCG010000023.1 GCA_023818555.1 Candidatus Omnitrophota bacterium | reverse complement strand
TCTCCGCAATTATTCTTAAAATTACCTCAGCGTTGAGGAGAGATAATTTATGGCTCTCTTTTGCTCCTGCCTGGGCTAAGTCCGGTCTCCCTCCCCCTGAACCACCGATGAGAAGCGAAATTTGCTTAGCCATCTCTCCGGCATCTAAAATAGGGGTAATATCCCGGGTAACCCCGATAAGTACATTGGTCTTACCGGCATATCCGGAGGTAAATACCACACAGAGATTTGTTTTAACCTTTTCCTTAAGGAGATCAATGTATTCCCGCAACACTTCTATCTGTTCATCCCATTCTTTAAAGACCAGTCTTATCCCTCCCGTAATTCTGGATTCTTTTATGAGGTTTTCCAATTCAATCTTCTCAAAATAATTCCGCTTTAAATTCCTGATTTCCCTCTCCTGTCTCTTTATCTTCTCTCTTAAATCTTCAATGTATTGGGGAAGGTCTTCGGGTTTAAGCTTATAATCTTCGCTTATCTTTTTTATTAAAGAAATCGTCTTACACATCCTTTGATAAGCCACCCTTCCTGTAACCGCTTCTATCCTTCTTATTCCCTGAGCAATAGAAGACTCATTAATAATCATAAATAGACCTATCTCACCGGTATAACTGAGATGGGTTCCCCCGCAGAGCTCTTTACTATATTCACCGATGCTTACCACCCTTACCTGGTCTTTATATTTCTCGCCAAAAAAGGCGAGCGCCCCTTCCTTCTTTGCCTCCTCTCGTTCCATGATTTCAAAATTCAGTTTATCATTCCTCCTGATATATCCATTAACTCGCTCTTCTATCCTCCTTAACTGTTCTTCACTTAATGCCTTAAAGTGGGTAAAATCAAACCGGAGGCGCTCAGGTTCTACCAGGGAACCTGACTGTTGAATATGCTCACCTAAGATTTCCCGCAAAGCAGACTGCAGGAGATGGGTAGCGGTATGATTCCGCATAATGTCTAACCTTCTCTCCCTATCCACTTTCGCTAAAATTTTATCATTTATTCTTATCTTTCCCGACTTCACTTTAGCGGAATGAATAATGTAATCCTCTTTACGCAGAGTATTCAATACCTCCACTCTGGCGGTTTCTGTTTCCAGCGTCCCGGTATCACCTACCTGTCCCCCTCCTTCTGGATAAAAAGGTGTCTCTTTTAGAATTATCTCTACCTCCTCTCCTGCTTCCGCCTCTTCAACCGCTTGCCCTCCTTTAGCAATATCTTTAATTTCTGTCTTAACTTCTAAATTATCATACCCCACAAATTCCGAAGGGCTAAATCTCCTTATTTTGATTTCATCTTTTAGACTAATTTTTTCTGAAACAAATATTTCTCTGGCTATTTTACTTCTCTCCTGCGACCTTTTTCTCTGTTCCTCCATCAAGAGAGTAAAACCTTCCCTATCTACAGAAAAACCTTCCCTTTCCGCAATCAACTGGGTAAGTTCCAGGGGAAAGCCATAGGTATCATAAAGTTTAAAGGCATCCTCTCCACTTATAATCTTAATTTCCTCTTTTTTAAGTTTATCCAGCAAATTATTTATTATATTTAAACCCTCTTCTAAGGTCTCTTGAAAGCGTTTCTCCTCTGCCAGCACAATCTGGGAAATGTTTTCTCTGCGCTCTGTCAGTTCAGGATAAGGGATAGACATTACCTTGGTCACTATGGGAACAATTTTATAGAGAAACTCTTTTTCTATACCCAGACAATGGCCATGCCAGAATGCGCGCCGGATTAATTTTCTTACTACATAACCCCTTTCTTCATTAGAGGGTAAAACACCATCTCCTATGGCAAAAACTACTGCCCGGATGTGATCAGCGATAGCATAGATTAAATTTCGGATTTCTGAATTCGGATTTCTGATTTCTCTTTCTATCTCTTTTACAATTGGTTTAAAGATGTCTATCTCAAAATTTGTAAAAACTCCTTGCATTACGGCGGAGATTCTCTCTAAGCCCATTCCGGTATCAATATTTTTCTGAGGCAGAGGCTCAAGATACCCTTTACCATTTTTATCTTCAAGGCGATTGTATTGCGTAAATACCAGATTCCATACTTCTACAAACCTTCCGCAATCACAAGAAGGACTACACTCCAATCTTCGGCATCCTACATTCTCTCCCTGGTCAAAGAAAATCTCCGAACACGGCCCACAGGGACCATTTGGACCATTAATAATCACATTGGAGGGCCAGAAATTCTCCTTATCTCCGAGTTTCAAAATTCTCTCTCTATTTACTTTTATTTTATTTTCCCAGACATCATATGCCTCATTATCATCTTTATAAACAGAAATCCAAATTTTTCCCACCGGAATTTTAAGAACCTCTGTTATAAACTCCCAAGCATAAGCAATTGCCTCTTCTTTAAAATAGTCTCCAAAAGAAAAGTTACCCAGCATTTCAAAAAAGGTATGATGCGCCGGAGTTTTCCCTACTTTCTCCAGGTCATCCGTCCTTAAACACTTCTGACAGCTCGCTGCCCGACGAAAGTCAGTGATTTTTCCTAAAAATTGAGGTTTAAATTGATTCATTCCTGCGGTGGTAAAGAGAAGGGTAGGGTCATTTTCAGGAACCAAAGAATCCGAAGGGAAAATTCTATGCCCTTTAGAATAAAAAAAATCTAAAAATTTTTTTCTAATTTCATCGGTCTGCATAAACACGCTGCGCAGGAATTTAATAAAGGTTTAAAGAGAAAATAATCTACTTATAACCTCAAAGATTATCTCTTGACTAAATCCCCTTCTCTGGAGATATCCATAGAGACGGCGCTTTGCCTTTTCAGGCGCTATGTTTTTTAATCTCACGAATTGTTTTTTTGCCAGTTGTTCTGCTTGCCCAAAATCATCCTCCTTACTTATACCCTCTAAACCTTCCTCAATCAATTCCTCGGGGATACCTTTTTCTTTCAATTCCCAAGATATAAAATTTTTACTCCTCGGGTTAACCTCCCTTCTCCAGTTGACCCAGAACTTTACAAATTCCTTATCATTGACTAATCCTGCTTCACTCATCTCTTGCATAACTCTTTCTATTAAATCAGGAGAATATTTTTTCTTCTTCAGTCTCTCAAGGATTTCTTTTTTTGTGCGTGGCCGATATTTAAGAATTCGCAAAGCATAATTTTTTGCTTTTGCTAACTCATCCATAATAAGTTGGAGGTGAGACCTCCAAAAATAACCTTAAGAGACTTTTTCCTTTAGCACCACAAAGCCTCTCTGCGTCCTAATTAAGCAATCTCCTTTGAGCGAATTCGTTACTTTACGATAATCTTCCAAATTCTTAATGGAAATATTATTTATGGATAAAATTATGTCTCCTTCACTTAATCCTGCTTCTTCGGCGGGACTATTTTCTTCAATCTTTACGATGATTACTCCGCGAAAGACTTCTAATCCCCTCTTTTTAGCCTCTTCAGGAGTCAAATTTTCCACTCTCATCCCTCTCCAAACTTCGCTAACTTTTTCTTTTGCCAGGCTAACCTCTTCAGGTCTTTCTCCCACCTCCACTACGATATCCAATTCCTTACCTTCCCTGATTATCCCCAATTTAACTTTTTTACCCACGGGCGTATAACCCACTTTCACCATTAAGTCATTACTATCCTTAATCTTTTCTCCTTCATAGGTTTTAATAATATCTCCTTCTTTAAGCCCAGCTTTTTCTGCAGGAGTATCTGAAATAACCTCTGCTACAATCACCCCTTCTTTATCTTCCAGCCCAAAATAATCCATAATCTTCTCGTCAATATCCTGAATGTTTATTCCTAACCAGCCGTAGGAAATCTTTTTGCCTTCAATCAGATTTTGCAAAACTGCTTTCGCGGTATTAATCGGGATGGCAAAGCCCACTCCCTGGTAACCTCCACTGGTAGTAAAAATGGCTACATTGATTCCAATTACCTCTCCTTTTATATTCACTAAAGGTCCTCCACTATTTCCTGGATTTATGGCCGCATCGGTCTGAATTAAGCCGGTGTAAAGACGGTCGCGCTTACTTGTGCGGGGTAAAGTGCGATTCAAAGCACTGACAACACCCACAGTTAAGGTTGGTTTGGGATTGTTAATCGCAAAACCAAAAGGATTACCAATAGCAATTGACCACTGACCAATCTTTACTGCATCAGAATTACCCAATTTGGCTATGGGAAGATTATGGGCATTGATTTTAATTACCGCTAAGTCCCCCCGTGCATCCACTCCTTTAACTTCGCCCTTAAATTCCCTTCCATCCGGTAAAGTTACCACAATCTTTTGCGCTCCTTCAATCACATGCTGATTGGTAAGAATATATCCATCTCTATGCACGATTACGCCCGAACCAATTCCCATGCGTTTGAATTTTCTTCTGGGAATTTCTCCGAAAAATTCCTTAAAGAATTCATCAAAGAAATCGTCTCCAAAAGGACTGAAGAAGAATTCTCTTCCTCCAATCTCTTCCGTGGTTTCTGTACTGATACTTACTACTGCCGGTCCCACTTCTTCCGCCACTTTCACAAAGGCATTTTCCAAGGTAACCGCGGGATTAACCATCTCCTCTACGGAAACTGCCTGGCTCTGGGGATTTAAATTAAATCGGGCAGTAATAACTATTCCAGAGAGTATTCCGGTCACCAAACCCATAATCAATAGACTAAGAGATGTTTTTTTATCTAACCTCAATTTCATTCTCCACCTCCTCTATTGGCTAAATTCATTGCCTCTCCTAGGTAATTCAAGCAGACTTCTTCTCTCTTATTTTCTCCTCAATCTCCTGATAAATCTTGGGATTTTCTTTTAAGAAAATTCGGGCGTTATCTTTCCCCTGACCCAATTTTTTATCTTCGTAAACCAGCCAGGCACCCGATTTCTGAATTATTCCCAATTCTGTACCTATATCAATAATCCCACTTTCTTTAGATATTCCTTCTTCATAATAGATATCAAAATCAGCCTGCTGAAAAGGAGGGGCAACTTTATTTTTTACTACTTTTGCCCGAATACGGCTCCCGATAATATTTTCTCCTGCTTTTATAGTCTCCTGCTTCCTCAGGTCTATTCTTACCGAGGCATAAAACTTTAATGCCCTTCCTCCGGGGGTAGTCTCTGGGTTCCCAAACATAATCCCAATCTTTTCTCTAATCTGATTAATAAAAATTACACAGGTCTTAGATTTGCTTATGGCTGCGGTAAGTTTACGCATCGCCTGGGACATAAGTCTTGCCTGGAGCCCTACCAATTGGTCCCCCATTTCTCCTTCAATCTCTGCACGGGGAACCAAAGCTGCTACCGAATCAATCACAATTACATCCACCGCATTAGAACGGACCAGAGTTTCCGCAATCTCTAAAGCCTGTTCTCCGGTATCTGGCTGGGAAATCAATAAATCATCTAAGTTTACGCCCACTTTTTTGGCATAGGTAGGGTCTAAGGCATGTTCGGCATCAATAAAGGCAGCCACTCCTCCTGAACGCTGGGTCTGGCTGATGATACTCAAGGCAAGGGTGGTTTTTCCTGAAGACTCCGGACCAAAGATCTCCACCACCCTCCCCCGGGGAACTCCACCTACCCCAATAGCATAATCCAGAGCAAGGGAGCCGGTGGGAATTGCGGGGACTTCCAGTTTTGTTTCTTGCCCCAATTTCATAATTGAACCTTTACCAAATTGTTTCTCAATCTGGGCAAGTGCAAGTTCCAGTGCACGGTCTTTCTCTGTCTTTAACTCTTTTTTCTCTTTTACCTCGGCCATAACTACCTCCTTTCGTTAAAAAAATATCTACTCTTCTCACAGATTCTTTGATAAAATTTAGAGGTAAATACACTGACTATCTTGCTAAAATTATATTCTTTTCATTTTTCTTTGTAAAGAAAAATCTGGTTGTTTTTTATTGAGATTTATTTTATACTTAAGAAAAATGAAGGCGGAGATTATCTCTATCGGAACAGAAATTTTATGTGGTCAGATTGTTAATACCAATGCCAGCTATCTTTCCAGAAAATTGACAGAATTAGGGATTGAGGTCTATTTTCAATCCACGGTGGGGGACCATCCGAGAAGGCTCTCTTTCCTGCTAAACCAAGCTTGGCAACGCTCAGAAATAATCATCACCACGGGTGGCCTTGGTCCCACCGGGGACGACATTACCCTAAAAACCATTGCTAAGACTTTCCAATGCCATTTGGTATTCAATAAAAAAATTTTCTTCCAAATAAAAAACCACTTTACCCGGCGTGGCCTCAAAATGCCCCCCATTAACAGACGCCAGGCATACCTTCCCGTTGGTTCCTACATCTTGGAAAATAGAGTAGGCACTGCTCCGGGATTTATCCTGAAGAAAAATAAAAAATTCTTAATTGCTCTCCCCGGTCCTCCTTCTGAATTAATCCCAATGTTTGAGGAAAGAGTAGTCCCTTTTATAAAAGAGAGACTTAAAATAAGAGAAGTTATCTTTACCCGAACGCTGAAATTCGCCGGGCTCTCTGAATCAGAAATTGAAGAAAGAATAAAAGACCTCTGGAAGTCAAAGCCTTCACTTGCAGTAGGAGTGTATGCCCATCCCGGAGAAATAGAATTGAAGATTACCACGCAGGCAAAAAACCGAAGCAGGGCTCTCCAGAAAATCGCTTCCCTGGAGAGAATAATTAGCCAGCGCCTGGGACCGTATATTTTCGGAAAAGATAAAGAGACCTTGGAAGAGGTAGTGGGGAAGCTCTTATTTAAAAAAAGAAAGTCTCTGGCAGTTGCCGAGTCCTGCAGCGGAGGTTTGCTTGCCCATCGCATAACCAATGTCTCGGGAAGTTCGCGCTATTTTATTTCGGGAGTCATCGCTTATTCCAATACCGAGAAAGTAAGACTACTTAAGATTCCTTCTGAACTCATTAGAAAATATGGAGCGGTAAGCAGGGAGGTGGCGGAGGCTATGGCAAAAAACATTCGCAAATTGACAAAAACGGACATCGGCATAGGTATCACGGGAATTGCCGGACCAAAAGGTGGCTCTTTAAGAAAACCTGTGGGTTTGGTTTATATTGCACTCTCTACAGAGAATAAAACCCTGGTTAAAGAATTCCATTTTTTAGGAGATAGATTAAATGTAAAAATGAATGCCTCTCAAGAGGCACTGGAAATGCTCAGACAATCTTTGTTAAACGCTAAAGAACAACCAGCATTACGGAGAAAAAGATAAGGGCAACCATTATTCCTCTTAAAAGATGCGGACATTTATTGCTGTAGAAATCTCTGAGGAAGTGCGCAAAGAGATAGTTCAAATCCAGGAAGAATTAAAAAAAACCGAAGCAGATGTTAAATGGGTTGAGTCAAAGAATATGCATCTTACTTTAAAATTCTTAGGAGAAGTAGAGGCAGAAAAGATTGAGCTAATAAAAGAAAACTTAAGAAGAATTACGCAGGAGATAAAATCTTTTGAAATAGCTTTTCAGGGTTTAGGGGTCTTTCCTAACTTAGAATTTCCGCGTGTGGTCTGGGTAGGAATAGAGAAAGGGAAAGAAGAAATGGTTAAACTGGCGATGAAGATAGATGATGAACTACAGAAACTCGGCTTTCCTAAAGAGAGACGACCATTTTCTTGCCATCTCACCCTGGGGAGGGTGCGCTCCTCTAAGAATAGAGATAAATTAAAAAGGGCAATTAAAGAGAGGGAAAATTTTAAAATAAAAAGTATAATGGATTTAAAAGAGTGTATCCTCTTTAGAAGCCAGCTTACCCCGGCAGGACCAATCTATACTGCCCTTGCCCAGTTCAACCTTTCTTCCACCCCGGGGGTGGAGGAGATAAGGTAAATAGATTCAATGGGTTGGGTGCGTAACTTTCGCAAGTATCCCTTCCCCTGTCTTTAGGTTGTCTATTTTTATTCCCTGCCATTTCCCCTGTGGAGAAAAACTTATCCAGAAAAAATCTCTCTGGGGATAAATCCGCAGGATGACTTTATCTTTCTCCTGTATCTCAATGAACCCCCGCAGAGTATTCACCAGCGCTCCCTGATGTTTTTCTCGTACCACTCTAATAATCCTTTGACATAATTGCCTTAATCCTAAATTGCGAATAAAATTTAAGAGGTCCTCCAATGAGGGCTGACTCAATTCAATTCTTTTCTCGCTTAACCCGTTGAGAGCATAAGGCTTAAGATTAAACCGGGTAATGCCCTCTTCATTCTTTAACTCGTATTCATAAAGTTCAATCCGCGTGGTATTAATGTAACTGAGCTTCCGCACAAAATGCTCATCAAAATTCTTGGCAATAATTATAATTCGGGGAGCAAGGGTAATATCTATCTTTTCACGATTATATTTTTGCACCACGGAACTGAGATTATTAAGAATCCAGTCAAAATGCTCCAGAGCACGCAGGATAACTGTTTCCTCTCCCGCGGTCTCTAACTCTATAATCACCAGTTCACCTAAAAGGTCTACCGCTAAGATGTCTAAGGGATTTTTAGTAATGATAAGATTGCGGTCTAAAATCCGTAATCCCCGCTCTAAGTTAGAAATACCCTCTACAAGCAAACGGACCACCTCCTCTCTCTGAGGAGGGTCGGTCTGGGGATGATTATTTTTATTATTGAGCAATTTCTTCAAGAGAGGTTTTTCTTTCTTCATAAACCACTTCCTCTTTTTTAAGCGGTTTTTCTTTTATTTTTATGAGCAGAAGACTACATTCCTGAGAAATCTTCTGCCCTTGACTAAAACGATGGATTTTTTCAAAGATTTTATTCATCAATTTGTTTATATTCCAGGTGCGATATTGCAGAATCACCTCTTTTAAGTTATGGATACCAAATTCCCTACCCTCCCTATTCTTTACTTCCACTACTCCCGAAGTAAAACCTACTACTAAATCTATTTTTTTTAAACTCAATTCCGCATCGGGAAAATTAACATTTCTGGCTATCCCCAAGGGTGTGGAATCCATTGCTTCATAAATTGTAACTTCCTGGTTATCTTCGTTAATCAGAAGTAAGGGCTCGTGTCCAGCGTTGGTGATACTTAAAATTTGCTTTTCAGTATCAAGGATAAGATATATAGCAGTAGCATACATCCCTTTTGTGCTCTCGCTAAAAAGGATATTGTTTATCTCATTTAAAACTACCCGTGGTCGCTTATGGAGAGGAGCGTGAAGACGGAATTCATTGACCAGTTTTATAATATAGTTGACAGCCTCTAAATTATTTCCGGCTGCCTTCCCCAGTAATACTCCTAAGCGATGGTCATCAAATTTTACAATATCAAAAAAGTCTCCCTCCACCTTATCCGAGGAGGAGGATTTAATCAGGAGCTCTAAATCCTCAGTAAATAAACTGTGATTGACCAGGGTTTCATTCTTGAGTCTGCGCGCGAGTTCCTTTCTCTTCTCCTCAATTCGGAGCACTCTCTCCTGGCTATGATAATAGAGACTAACCGCCAGAAAAACATAACTTATTCCAGAGAGGGGGAGAAAATTATCCATATAGATCCGCAAAAAGAAAAAAAGTGCAAAAGAAATAGTGAGATAAGCAATGCCCAAGAAAAACCAGAAGATTATCCTTTTAGGCCATTTCAGTTTTGTAAAAACCCATAGGCTTAAAAGAGAAATCCACAAAAGAATAGCGGTATTTTCTCCCCGTTTAAGGGGATATAAAAAATCTTCTCTAAGAAGATTGCTCAAAACCTGGAGACGAATCTCTAAGGGAGAAGCTAAATAAAAGGGGGTGGGATAAAACTTATTCTCTATCTCCGGAGCAAGCGCAATCACACAAATCTTGTCTTTAAAACGAGAGAAATCTATACGGGGGTTTTCCTGCCGGGAAAGTAAAAAAATAGAAAGCACTAAATCAAAATAAGAATATTTTTCTATTTCTCCATAACCCCATTTATGGTAATGGATTAAAAACTCTTCCGGGAGATTTTTTTCTTCTCCCTTGTAGACAAAATAAATCTGCCGAATCAGGGAATCTCTATATAGACGGTAGCGACGAATTTTCCCATCCCGGTCAAAAAAAAGGTCTTCTCCTACGGTTTCCAAAGAATCTCCGCGGGGATAAAATAGGGAGGTTCTCGCCTGGGCAGACTTTAAAAGTGGGTGTTCCTCAAAGAGATAATTCTTCAGGGAAGAATCTACCCAGATTGCTTTTGTCCCCAGAGCACTTAAATAATTTATTAAATATACTAGCCACTCTCTTTTCCAAGGCCAGAGTCCTTCGGCTTTCAGCGCTTCATCTATTTCTACCAGGATTATCTCAGAGGGAATCTTTCCGCGGGGCTTAAATCTTAAAAACCAATCAAACCATTTTCTTTCCCAACAGGCACAAAGACCCCAGAGAGAGCTGAAGATTAAAAAAAGAAATCCTAAACTAAAGAAACTTAGATAGACTTTCTGCCACCGTTTCATCAGTTAAAAACCTCCCTTTCTAAGGTAAAGTATAACACGAAAGAGATAAATTGTCAAGTTTTGAAAAGTTTAAACAAATTAACTTCCCAATTTCTCCTTATTCTCTATTAAATAAAAACGGT
>JAMWCG010000022.1:2572-10580 GCA_023818555.1 Candidatus Omnitrophota bacterium | reverse complement strand
AAAAGACATTTTTCTTTTTCTTATAAAAAGTTTACAGCTTTTTACCTCCTTTCCCTGCTTCTGCTTCCCTATGGGAAAGTTTCTCTAATCTAACTTATTGTAAATAAAATAGTTGTATTATTTTATCCGCTGAAGATTTTTTTGAGGAAATTGGCATATAATTTGCTCAAGAACTAAAGTGTAAAATCTAGTTAAAGGAGGAAAGATGCAAGAAGATACCTACAAGAGTCTGCAAGAAGGATGGGATGAATTTCTGAAGGGTTTAGCCGAATATGAGAAGCAATTTCTGATTAAGGAAAAAGAAGACCTCCTCTTAGATGCCTATACCCGGTGGCTAAAGACAAAAGAAGAAAGGGATAAACTCCAGGTGCTCAACCTTGCCTTTGACTTAAGCACATTAGGAGTAGCGGTGGATACAAAAAGATTGTTCTCCGGAGATAAATAAGCGGGGAAACCATGGAGATAAAATTTTATGAGATCAAGAAAATAGATGTTACTGAGGGGCTAATGAAAGGGGTAATTGAATCTAAGGGAGCAGCTAAGGGGGTAGTGAAAGTAGTGGGAGGTAAACTTTATATAAAAGTAAAAGATAAGAAATTGAAAGAGATGCTTAAACAGCCCTATGTGGTGAGAATTAGGGAGAAGAGGAAAGGAGACCCCTTTACTTTTAAGACTATCATCCATAAACCGGGAGATATCGCCCATCTTAAGGCGTTTACTTCACGCTGCTGGCAGTTTGGTTATTTGGCAGAAATAAAACGCTAATTTATATAAACACTTTTTAAAATAAAATTAAATGAGAGAGATAACATTTAAAAATATACAAAATATAGAAAAGGGACAAAAGAATATCTTTGTTTCTGAAACGCTCAGGGCGGAAGGCATTCTCTGCCACAGTGAGCGTCGGAGTGTTTACATTGTAAAGGATAAAGTGCGGGTTGAAGACCCTTTGAATTTAGAAGAAGAAGCGGAGAAGTTACAGCAAAAACAAGAGAATTATGCTCGCCAATTATTTATCCGGAAAAAGATTGATACCCTGAAACACAGCAAAGAATTTGCTTATTGTCTCTTAGGGAGATTTTATGTGGTGGTGGGAGAGGAAATCTATACCATTGCCTTCAAACATACCTTCAAGTTGAGCCTCACGCAAATTTTACCAGAAGGATAGCAGCCTTGACGAGAACGGGAAATTATGTTATATTTTTTAAAAATAACTTAAATAATTATAGATTAATAAACTCAGGCTGATGAAGCTATTTCTGAGAAGAACAATTATTTATATCGGTTTATTTCTTTTATACCTCAATCTATCTCCCATAGAGAAAAGTGGAGTTAATTTATCAGAGATTCTTTTAAGACAAACTACACGCCGTATAAAAGATGCTCTCGTTCAGATTATCAGAGACAATAAAGAACCATTAGATTATACAAAGCTCTTTGGTACAAGCCAGATAATTGTTGTGGGAGAAACCCCTGGTTTGCGAAGAAGCATCCTTGATGAGACCATTAGGGAACTATCTTTCTTTAAAGAAAATTTAGAATTCACTCATTTAGGTTTAGAGATGTTCCCTTCGGATAGGCAATATTTATTGGAGGTGTTTTTTAAGAAAAATGACCTTAGAGAAGCCGATGAATTTGCCCAGCAATTTATTTTGCCAGTGATAAAAGAATACTGGGGTGGAGATGTAGAAATGTATATGGAGTTGATTAAAACTGCCAAGCGAGTAGGGATGAAGGGGATAGTAGCTTTAGGCCCACCCAATTTGACCTCGGAAGAGTCAAATGCCTGGATAGCCAAACAAACCCAGAAAATATTAGAGGAAAACCAGGCTAACAAAATCCTTATTTATGTAGACTATAGAAAAATAGAGGGAAATCAAGTTCCTCGGGTTCTAAAAAATTTGTTAGGGGGTGAGAAATTGATTACTTCTTTAAGATATGTGAGTGGAACTAACCCCTGTCCTATATGTGCAGGATATACTCCTATAGAGACGGCAATTTTTAGAGCGGGCTTAGGCAGCGAGAAGTTTATGCTGGATTTGCGAAGGATAAAGAATATTTCCTTTCCTCTTCCTCAGGTAGACGGGATTATAAATCTACCTTCCATCCCTTAGCACTTCGCTAAGCAAGGACTTTTTCTAAAAGAGAGCATTTTTATTCTACAGGAATATTGAAAATTTTTTACTTGACGAATTTGCAAAATCGTGTTATATATAACTTGGGAGAAAAAAATGGTTAATCCTTATTTTGAACAGGAACGGAGAAAATATCCCCGTGTTTATGCGAGTCTTCCCATGCAGTTCAGACCAATTGGTGAATTGGACAAACTTCCCCACGAGACCATTACCCGGGACCTGAGTGAAGGGGGAGTGAGATTTAGTGCGGATAGATTTGTGCCTGTAGGAACAAGGTTGGTGGTAAATGTTCTTCTGGAAGGTCACCGCGAGCCAGTAAGGTCACTGGTAAAGATTATCTGGACGAGAAAGCAGCAATATTCAGATAATTATGAAGTGGGTTGTCAGTTTGTAAATCTCCCTGAAGATGCACGTGCCAGGATAAACAGATTTATTAGCCATCAACCTCCTGCCTAAGCTCTTTTTTTCCTGCGGTCCAAGTCGTAGCGTTCTATCTTTTTATTCAAAGCCTGGCGGGTTATCCCCAAGACCTCTGAAACCTTGGTTTTGTTCCAGCGCATCTCCGTAAGTAATTCCCCGATAATTTTTTTCTCATAGTTACTCAATACACCTTTTAGAGAACGGGTTTTTATTTCTTCTATCTTTAAAGCCATACCTCCCGAACGGATCCTTTCGGAAAGGTCGTCGGGGGTGATTTCGTTGGTTTCCGTGAGAATGACCGCTCGTTCAATTTCGTGTTCCAGTTCACGCACATTACCCGGCCAATCATAGTCATATAATAACTTAAGTGCAGCCGGAGAAAATCCCTTGATCTCTTTGTTTATCTTCTGGGAAAAACGCTTAAGGAAATAATCCGCTAAGAGGGAAATATCTTCTTTTCTCTCGCGCAGAGGAGGGATAGGTATTTCTACCACACTTATCCGATAATAGAGGTCGCGCCGGAAACTCCCGCGGTCAACTTCTTTGGTCAGGTCACGGTTAGTGGCGGCGATGAGCCGAACATCTACTCTTATATCCTGAGTTCCGCCTACTTTTTTAATCACTCCTTCCTGAAGTACACGCAGGAGTTTTGCCTGTAGATTCTGACTGATATCTCCTATCTCATCCATAAAGAATGTTCCCTTGTCTGCCACTTCAAAAAGACCCTTCTTTTCTGCAATCGCTCCCGTAAAAGAACCCTTTACATGACCAAACAATTCAGTTTCTAAGAGTGTTTCTGTAAGGGCAGAACAGTTTACCGCCACAAAGGCTCCATCGCGCCTTTTTCCATTATAGTGGATTGCTCGGGCAACCAGTTCTTTTCCCGTTCCGGTTTCTCCCGTGATAAGCACTGTGCTATCAGTTTTTATTACTTTCTGCATTATTTCGAATACTTCTAACATCTTAGGACTTTCTCCCACAATCTCAGGGAATGGCCGTTCTCCTGTCTCTTTGGGCATTATTTCACCTCCTTTTGAGGCATTTAACTATAATTATAAACAGAAAACCTCCCTCTTTCAAGAAAAATCAGAGTTTCTGTTTTCTTAAGTGCGAAGGGAGAATATTCAATTCTTCCCGGTACTTAGTCACAGTGCGCCGGGCGATATTTATCCCCTCTGCTTTTAGTTTATCCACAATCTCCTGGTCACTGAACGGATGTTTGGGGTCCTCTCCTTTAATGAGTTCAGAGATTTTTACTTTTAAAAAATCAATAGAGATTTCTTTACCTTCTCCTTTTACTGCCTTGGTAAAGAAATCTTTTAACTCAAATATACCCCAGGGAGTTTCAATATATTTACCGTTGATGGTACGGCTGACTGTGGATTCATCCAGACCTATCTTCTCAGAGATATGGGCTAAAGTGAGTGGTTTAAGATGTCCCTTCCCTTCCGCAAAGAATTCTTTCTGGAAATCTACGATATATTGGGCAATTTTAAGGATGGTTTCCTGGCGTTGGTGGATTGCTTTGATCAACCATTCTCCCGCGGAAAGTTTTTCCTGGATGTATCTTTTAGCCTCTTCCGGAGTATGGGTGTCTTTAAGAAGTTTAAGATAATATTGGTTGATCCGGATAGAAGGAATATATTCATTATTTAACTTCACTATATATCTTCCTTCTTCAGTTTCTTCTAAGACTAAATCAGGAAGGACATAAACCGGTCTTTCATTGCTGATAGCTCTCCCGGGCTTAGGGTCAAGTTTAGCTAATTGTTGGTTTACCGCCTTGAGTTCCTCAGGAGTTATATGTAACTCCTTAATTATTTTCTCATACCTTTTATTTTCCAGGTCAAGAAAGTGATTTTCCACAATTTTAAAAGCAAGCGAATCAGTCTCATTTCTTCTCTTTAATTGTAAAAGCAAACATTCTCTCAGGTCACGAGCTCCCACCCCTGCAGGATAGAAGGTTTGAATGAGGGAAAGGATTTTTTCTATTGCATTAATCTCTTTATTTAAATCTTTGGCAATCTCTTCTACGGAAATACCTAAATATCCATCATCGTCTATATTTCCAATAATGGTTTCTCCAATCTGGTATTCTTCTTCTGAAATATCGTTGAGCCGGAGTTGATGAAGTAATTCCTCTTGGAGAGTGGGAGCCTTGGTAATGAGGCTTTCTTGATAGGCGCGTCTTTTTTCTAACTCTTTTAGATTAGGCTCTCTCTCACCGGCAAAATACTCCGACCAATCTTCTTCTGGCTCTTCCTGAGCCGGAGGTTCATCTTTAATAATTTTGTCTTCCACCTCAATAAGGGGATTTTCCTCGAATTCCTGTTCCAAGAGCTCTCTCAATTCAGGAAGGGTGAGTTCAAGGATATGAATGGCTTTGAACAGCCTCGGTGAGAGCTTCAACTTCTGGATAATTTCCTGTCTTAAATTTGGCTCGGCAACCATCTCATTTTCTTTTTTATTAAATTCTAACAAAATAGTGCCGAGAATTCAATAATTTTTTATTTACTTTAACTTAAAGATTTTTATATAATATAAAACGGATTAATTGATTTGACATCCACAGGTTTCCGTGTTAGAATTACTTAAAAGGTGGAAGAGGATGGGAAGAAAAATATTTTTTTCGCTCAGCTTAATTTTACTTATGCTAAATAACGTCTGGGCATACTGGATCTGGACCCCCAAGACAGGGAAATGGGTAAATCCCAAATATGCGGTAAAGGATTCTCCCCAAGAACAATTGGATTGGGCAATGAATTTATATATGGGGAAAGATTACGAAGGAGCAATTCGGGAGTTTAAAAAGTTGATTAAGTACTATCCTCATTCTTCCCAGGCCTGCGATGCTCAGTATTTTATGGGAAGGATTTACGAAGAACGCGGTAAATTCTATGAAGCTTTTCAAGCCTATCAGAAAGTAATAGACCTTTATCCCTATACCCAGAAGGTAGAGGAAGTTATAGAGAGAGAATATCGGATTGGCGAACTTTACTTTACTGGACACAGAGATAAGTTCTTAGGAATGAGTTTAATCCCTTCTCAGGAACGAGCTCTGGAGATATTTCAGAAAGTAGTAGAGAATGCTCCTTACGGGAAATACGCTCCTCCGAGTCAATATAAGATTGGCATAATTTTAAGAGGATTAGGTCAATTTGAGGAAGCAAAACAGGCATTTTTGAAACTGGAAAAGAACTATCCCGAATCAGAATTTGCCAGAGAGGCAAAGTATCAAATCGGGCTTTCCGGTTATAAAGTTTCTCCCCAGTCTGATTATACTCAGGAGGAGACGGAATCTTCTATTAAGGAAATTGAGGAGTTTCTTATTACCAACCCCCAATCTCCCCTGAAAGAGGATGCGGAAAAGGTACTGAATGATTTGAAGAACAGAAAAGCAGAAAGTCTCTTTAAAACTGCACAATTCTATGAACGCCAGAAAAAATTCTCTTCCGCTTTGTTATATTATGAAGAGATTGTAAATAATTATCCGGATAGTCTTTGGGCAGCCAAATCCTTAGAACGGATTTCTATTCTTAAAGAGAATAAATGAAAAAAAAATTACAGAAAAAATTTATTTTACTGGGTGCTCTCTTCTCTTTGTTTTCTACTCTATTGAGTAGTTGTGGTTATACCACCCGCTCTCTTTTACCCTCTTCTTTTAAGACCATTTATATCCCCACTTTTGTAAATAAAATAAAATTTGAAGATAATCCCCCGGAGTATAAAACCTATTATCCCGGTTTAGAGATAAAAATTACCAATGCCCTAATTGACCGTTTTGTCTACGATGGTAATTTGCGTATTGCCCGAGATGAGGAGGCGGATTTAAGATTGGAAGGAGAATTGGTGGATTATTTAAGGCAACCTTTGCGTTATGCAGAATCTGATGTGGTTGAGGAATACAGAATTTCTCTTGTGGTAAATCTCTCCCTAAAGGATAAGGAAGGGAATCTGCTCTGGAAGGAAAATCACTTTATTGGGGACACCACTTACCGGCTTACTGGACCATTAACCAGGACTGAACAGGAAGCTGTGAATGACGCGGTAGCTGATTTAGCTCGGCGTATAGTTAACCGGACGATAGAGAATTGGTAATCCCTTTCTTCTCTTTTCTTGTTAATTGGTAGGCATAAAATGGGTAAGGTTTTCTTTTTTTTAGGAGAAGAGGACTTGCTTAAAAGAGAAGCGATAGAGAGATTGAGAAATTCTTACGGAGAGAAAGTTGCTTATTATTCATTCTCTCCTCTGGAGGAGGGATTCAGTATGGAGGAGGTTATGCGTCTGGCGAGAACCACGCATCTTTTTTCTCCTCATCAGGTGATGGTCATAAAGGATATAGAAAAAATTACTCCCCCTGATAGAGAAATGCTTATCTCTTACCTAAGAAATCCTGCTCAATCCACAGACCTAATTTTGCTTAGCCGTTTAAAGTTGAAGAAGATAGATAGTTCAGAAGAAAGTAGCTGGTTAAATATACTACTTAAAGAGAAGAATTTGAAAATTAGAGAATTTTCTCTCCTTTCGGGAGAAGAATTGCGTGAGTGGTTATTTGCTCAGGTCAATAAACGAGGGAAGCATATTTCCCGTCCTGCCTTAGATTTTTTAATTAGCCAATTGGGCAACGATACCGCTTCTTTATCTCAAGCCATAGAGAAAGCCGCACTTTATAGCGGAGCTAAGAAGATGATTGAATGGGCGGACCTGGAGGCGATTATCGGAAAAGTGATTTCTTTGGATATCTATAAGTTGATCAAAGCTTTGCTCTACGCTGACCTCCGCGGGGGAATAAGGATATTACAGGATATGCGGGATTTTAATGTGAAGCCGGATAAAATCTTAGGGACACTGGTTGCTGAATGGAGGAAATTGTATCGGGCAAAAAAACTTCTCCGCAAAGGAATTAGCCAGTTTCAGATAAAGAAAGAACTCTCTCTCTTTTATGAGAGCACTTTTTTTGCTAATCTCCAGAAAATTAGTCAGGATAAATTAAAAGATTCTCTACGCCACCTTCTTTTTATAGACTATGGTATAAAAACCGGAAGGGAAAAACCTTTCTTGGCTTTGGAGTGGTGGATTTTAAGATTTCTCAGTTAGTTTTTCCTGGTGAGAGAATTGCCTGATTTAGTTTTTTATGCAGACGGGAAATTTTACGCCGGGCAGTATTTTTGTGTAAGACACCTTTGGTCTTTGCTTTGTTGATTTTAGCCATCAAGAGGGAGAGATATTTTTTTGCCTCTTCAAATTTCTGTTCTGTGAGTAAGGTATCAAATTTTTTTATATAGGTTCTGAGAGATGATTTTACCTGTTTATTACGCAGGGTTTTTTTTCTATCCTTTTTGATCTGTTTGAATGCAGAATGATGAACTGGCATAGAAAAACCTCCTCTTTTTGTTTTTGATAATATAACATAACTTAATTCTATTGTCAAATATTATTTATTGAAAATGAGC
>JAMWCG010000022.1:0-2562 GCA_023818555.1 Candidatus Omnitrophota bacterium | reverse complement strand
AGGTGCATAAGAGATTGACCAAGGCAGCAGTAGTCATCGGCTTGGGAACAGCGCTCAGCCGGATTTTAGGTTTAGTGAGAGATATTTTCATTGCTAAGTTTTTTGGAACTTCAATTTTTGCAGATAGTTTTTTTGTTGCTTTTAGGATTCCCAATCTCTTAAGGGATTTTATCGGAGAAGGGGCAACCAATGCGGCCCTGGTTCCAGTTTTTAGTGAATATCTGGCAAAAAGAGAACGGGAAGATTACCAGAGGTTATTAAATGTTTTATTTAGAATTGTCTTCTTTCTTCTCATTATTATAAGTATCTTGGGAATATTTTTTTCTCCGTTTATTGTCAATATGATTGCCCCTGGTTTTAAATTGGAGCCGGAGAAATATCAGGTTACCGTAAAGCTTACCCGGATCATTTTCCCTTACATCTTCTTTATTGCCCTCACTGCTTTTTTAATGGGCGTATTACATACACATCAATCTTTCATTTCTCCTGCCTTTTCTCCTGTAATGTTAAATCTGGCTTTAATTTTAGGGGTCCTTGTCTGGACAAGATACATTGGAATTTATGGACTTGCTTGGGCAGTTCTCTTAGGGGGATTACTCCAGGTATTGATACAGGTCCCCACGCTTAAGAAAACAGGTTTTAAACTGAGATGGAGAGGAACAATTAGGCATCCCGGAATAAATAAAATAGGGAAATTGCTTCTGCCCCGCATTTTGGGTTCCTGTGTCTATCAGATAAATCTTTTTGTGGATACCATTCTTGCTTCTCTTTCCCGGATTGTAGGTGAGGGAGGGGTATCGGCTTTATATTATGCCAATAGATTAGTGCAATTACCTTTAGCGGTATTTGGGATTTCCCTTGCTCAGGCAGCTTTACCGACAATGTCCTTTCAGTCCCAGGAAAATGATTTCATTAAATTATCTCAGACCATTTCCTTTACCCTGCGGGGCATTGCGTTCATCACTTTACCTTCAATGGTAGGCTTAATTGTCCTGGCGGTTCCCCTTACCCGGGTTCTCTTCCAGCGGGGAGAATTTGGAACATACTCTACCCAGATTACCTCTTCCGCCTTGATTTTTTATTCCTTAGGGCTCTTTGCCTATGCAGGAATAAAAATTCTTGTGGCTGCTTTTTATTCTCTCCAGGATACCTTTACTCCTGTAAAAACCTCCAGTCTTTCTCTGATTTTAAACATCTTCCTCAATCTGATTTTGATGTTTCCTTTAAAAGTTTCAGGTCTGGCTTTGGCTTCCGCTATCTCTGCATTGTTTAATTTTTTTCTTCTCTTTAGTCGCTTAAAGAAGAGAATAGAAATTGGAGAGATAAAAGAATTGACCCTTTCCTGTTTGCGTATTCTTCTTGCTTCTCTCACTATGGGAATAGTCTTGAGATTTTCCCTCTTTAAACTGGGATATATTTTCTCTAAAGAAAGTTTGCAATTGCTTGTGGGGGTCTTTATGGGTATAATTTTTTACATCTTCTTTTGTTTTGTCTTTAAGGTGAGAGAATTGGACCAGATAAAAAGATGGCTCTTAAAGAGATAATAAAGAATCTCCCGGACAGTCCGGGGATATACATCCTCAAGGATAGAGAGGGAAAAGCGATTTATATCGGAAAGGCATCTTCTTTACGGAAAAGAGTAACGAGTCATTTTTCCAAAGTAGATTCTCCGAAAGAAGATACTCTCCAGAGAAAGACTGTGGATATTGAGTATATTCCTCTGGCAAATACAGCCGAGGCTTTACTCTGGGAAGCGGTTTTGATTAAAGAAAAACAACCGCTTTACAATGTCAAGTATCGGGACGATAAGAGTTATCCCTTTTTAAAGATTAGTATAGGAGAAAAATTTCCACGGGTCTTTATCGGAAGAGGTAAAGAAGAGAAAGATTGCTTACATTTTGGCCCCTACAGTAACATAAGGTTACTCAGAGAAGCACTTAAGATGGTGCGCAGAATTTTCCCCTTTCGTTCCTGTCGGGTTCTTCCTAAAAAATCCTGTCTCTACTATCCCTTACGACTCTGCCCCGCTCCCTGTATTGGTAAAATTGCTGAGGAAGATTATAAAGAGATAATCCACAATATCGGTCTCCTTCTGGAGGGGAAAAGAGAAGAATTAGAGAAGGAACTGGGTGAAAAGATGAGAGAGGAGGCAGAGAAGGAAAATTTTGAGAAAGCGGCTAAGATAAGAGACCAGCTCAAGGGCCTTGCCCAGTTAAAAACTCTTCGTTTTGGCACAGAAACCTTTTTACAGGAATTGAAGAATATTTTAAAATTGGAGAAAGTTCCTTATCATATTGAGGCATTTGACCTTTCCCATCTTTCCGGTTGCTTTGCTTTAACTATCTCAACGTAATACAAAACATCTTGCGGCGTTAAAGAAAACTTTCGAGCAGTACCGCTAAGGTTATACCCACTACTTATATAAGCAGTAAGTACTTCGTCACCTATCCCGCGTTGGTCTATGAAAGTACGACTAACCCCCTCTTCGGTCATACCTCTCCTTACACCTCAACAAGTGCCTAGTCACACTATTACAAAAATAACTACACGGTTCGTGTTTGA
>JAMWCG010000021.1 GCA_023818555.1 Candidatus Omnitrophota bacterium | reverse complement strand
CTTTGGATTTTTACGCAGTCCCAACTATAATTATCTACCTTCTCCGGATGATATATACATCTCTCCCTCTCAGATAAGGAAATTTGATTTAAAAACCGGCGACATTGTAAGTGGGCAAATCAGGCCCCCCAAAGAAAATGAACGCTATTTCGCCCTCCTTAAAGTAGAAGCAATAAATTTTGGGAATCCTGAAGAGAGAAAAGATAAAATATTTTTTGACAATTTGACTCCCCTTTATCCCCAGAAAAGAATTATCCTGGAAACTGTACCGGAGGAAATATCTACGCGTATCATTGACCTGCTTACACCCATTGGGATGGGACAGAGGGGATTAATCGTTGCTCCTCCTTACAGTGGTAAGACCATTCTTTTACAGAAAATTGCCAATAGCATCACCCAGAACTATCCGGAGATAGTGCTGATTATTCTCCTCATTGATGAGCGTCCTGAGGAGGTTACCGATATGCAGCGTTCAGTTAAAGCGGAGGTAATCTCTTCCACCTTTGATGAACCTGCGGAAAGGCATATTCAGGTAGCGGAGATAGTTTTGGAAAAAGCAAAGCGTTTGGTGGAAAATAAACGGGATGTGGTTGTCCTCTTAGATAGTATGACCCGTTTAGCCCGTGCCTATAATACGGTTGCTCCGCACAGCGGAAGGGTTCTCTCCGGAGGTATAGACGCTACCGCTTTAATTAAACCCAAACGCTTCTTTGGTTCAGCCAGAAGCACAGAAGAAGGGGGAAGTCTCACTATAATCGCTACCGCCTTAGTAGATACGGGAAGCAGAATGGATGATGTGATTTTTGAGGAATTTAAAGGCACAGGTAATATGGAGATCCAACTCAACCGGGAACTATTCCAGAAAAAGATTTATCCGGCGATAGATATTACCAAATCCGCTACCCGGAGAGAAGAATTACTACTTGACCCGGAGGAATTAAAGCGCATCTGGATTCTTCGCAAAGCTCTCCATACTCTTAATCCTGAAGAGGCAATGCAATTTTTGATTACCAAACTCTCTAAGACAAAAACCAATGCTGAATTTCTGATGAGCATAAGGACTGAGGATTTTGAGGTCTAATAAGAGAAGAATTTAGTAGAAATACCCTCTTATATTGATGGAGGGCATTTTGTTTGAAAAATTTAGGATAATTTGATAAAATATTTAAAATTTTATTAAGAAAAGGGGGATAAAATGAAAAAAGACATTCATCCGGAATATAAAGAAACTACCATCACCTGTAGTTGTGGTGAGGTGATCCATACGCGCTCCACCAAACAAAATATCCGTATAGAAATCTGTAGTAAATGTCATCCCTTCTTCACTGGGAAGCAGAAACTGGTAGATTCTGCCGGAAGGGTAGAGAAGTTTCAGAAAAAATATGGACTTACTAATCAATGAATGAATTAATCCTTAAAAAATTTGCGCAACTGGAAAAAAGATTTCTGGAAATAGAAAAGGAACTCACGCAACCGGAGACAATCAGTGATAAGACGAAATATCAGATTCTTTCCCGGGAACTCAGTAAACTTTCTCCCATCATAAATAGTTTTCGGGAACATAGACGCATAAGTGAAGAACTGGAAAAATTACAGGCAGTTCTAAAGAGTGCAGAGGGGGAGGAGATAAAAAGTCTGGTGGAGGAGGAATTGAAGGAACTTAGAGAGAAAAAGATAACCTTGGAGGAATCTCTGGAGACATTTTTTCTGGAGGGAGAAGACCCCCACACTGGCAGAGATATAATTGTGGAAATAAGAGCAGGAACCGGGGGACAGGAATCTTCTCTCTTTGTGGCTGAACTTTACCGCATGTATGCTAAATTTGCCAATCGCTCTGGTTTGAAGATTGAACACATTGACTCCCATCCTACTGAACTGGGGGGATTTAAGGAGATTATCTTCTCAGTCCAGGGAAGAGAGGCGTACAGTCTATTTAAGTTTGAATCGGGGGTCCACCGGGTTCAGCGCGTGCCGGTAACCGAAGCGGGGGGAAGAATTCATACTTCCGCAGTTTCGGTGGTCGTGATGCCTGAACCCGAAGATGTAGAAGTGGAGATAGACCCTAAGGATCTCCGCATAGATGTGTATCGCTCTTCCGGGCCAGGTGGGCAATCGGTGAATACTACAGATTCTGCGGTAAGAATCACCCACCTTCCCACAAATATGGTAGTCACCTGCCAGGATGAGCGTTCGCAGATAAAAAACCGAGCCAAGGCGATGCGTGTACTTAAGGCAAGGCTTTTAGACCTGAAATTAAGAGAACAGAAGAACCGTATTGACCAGACCAGGAAAAGTTTCATTGGCACGGGAGACCGCAGTGAAAAGATAAGAACCTACAATTTCCCCCAACGGAGAGTAACCGACCACCGCATAAATTTTACCCTTTATAAATTAGAAGATGTTCTGGAAGGAGACCTCACGGAATTAGTTAAGGCTTTACAGAAAGCAGAGAGAGAAGAGAAATTAAAACATAAATTAGCTACTCTTGCCCCGGTTGAGGGAATTGAGGAAGTCGGATAGGCTATTTTTTACGCTGATAAGAAAATGAAAACAGGAAAGATTGAAAAGATAAAATTGGTCTCTTCTACGATTGGGGAATATATAAACTGGGCCATCCATTACTTAGAAGAGCACGGTGTAGAAAACCCCCGGGTTAATGCTGAGGAATTATTTTCTTTAGTTTCCGGTAAAAAACGCTTCCAGATTTATTTAGAAAGGGAAACAGAAGTAGGGGAAGAAATGGGTGAAGAATTTATTTCTCTGGTAAAAAAAAGGGCTGAAGAAGGATACCCTCTTCAGTATATAATCAAAAATACAGAGTTTTATGGTTTATTCTTTATAGTTTTACCGGGTGTTTTTATCCCCCGCCCGGAAACAGAAATTCTCGTAGAGACAGTGATAAGTATAATTGAAAGGTTAAATGGCAAAATGGTTAAATTGTTGGACATCGGAACGGGTTCAGGATGCATCGCTATCTCTTTAGCAAAATTTATCTCCAATGTTAAAATAATTGCTACAGATATTTCACCTTTTGCTCTAAAAATAGCCAGAAGGAATGCCTGGTTGAATAAAACCGAAGATAAAATAGAATTTGTCCAGGCAGACCTTTTCCCACCTTCCACATTTTATATTTCCCAATTTGAAATAATTGTCTCTAATCCTCCTTACATTCCTAATTCCGAGAGAGAATCTTTACCCAGAGAAGTCAAATTTGAACCACCTCTTTCTTGGGATGGAGGAGAGAATGGTCTTTTTTATATTGAAAAGATAATTAGAGAGGCGCCACGCTATTTAAGAGAAGAGGGAGCATTGGTTATGGAGATTGGTTTTGGGCAAAAAAAATCTATAGAAAATATTTTTTCTCAATCCCAATTTAATAAATTAAACTTTGTCAAGGATTATCGGGGGATAGAAAGGGTGGCAGTCTTAGGCCGATAAGAAAAAGGGATAAAGATGGAGAAACTTGTTATTGAAGGAGGAAAACCACTAAAGGGGGAGGTAGAAATCAGCGGGGCAAAGAATTCCTGTCTTCCTATTATGGCTGCCTCCCTACTTACCGATGAACCTTGCGTAATTAGAAATGTTCCGCCCTTACGGGATATCCATACGATGATTAAGCTTCTTAAGGCCCTGGGGATAAAGGCAGAGTGGAGCAATTACACGGTTTTTGTTGAACCCCGGGTAAAACAGAGAAAGTACATTGCGCCTTACCAGTTAGTAAAAACGATGCGCGCTTCGGTCTGTGTGCTCGGTCCTCTCTTATCCAAACTACACAGGGCTAAAGTTTCTCTGCCGGGAGGATGTGTTATTGGCCATCGGCCGATAGACCTTCATCTCAAAGGATTATCTGCTCTGGGTGGTGAGATTAGCATTGAACATGGATATGTAGTAGCAAAAGCAAAACAACTTAAGGGAGCGCGGATTTATTTAGGTGGTCCGTTTGGTTCTTCTGTTTTGGGGACCGCTAATGTAATGATGGCTGCGGTATTAGCCAAAGGTAAAACGCTTATAGAAAATGCTGCCTCTGAACCAGAGATAATTGATTTAGCAAATTTTTTACTCAAAATGGGAGCCAAGATAAAGGGAATAGCTACGCACATTTTGGAAATTGAAGGAGTGAAAGAATTGAAGGGAGCGGATTATTCAGTGATTCCTGACCGTATAGAAGCAGGAACTTATATGATTGCGGGAGCAATTACCGGAGGTGATATAAGATTAAAATCGGCACAGATTGAACATCTGGGGGCAGTGATTGATAAATTGCAGGAGGCAGGAGTAGAAATAACCCTGCAGAGAGAAGAGCTCAGGGTGAGCAGGAGGGGGAAATTGCGGCCGGTAGAAGTTACCACCTTACCTTACCCTGGTTTTCCTACCGATATGCAAGCTCAGATGATGTCGTTGATGACGGTTACAGAGGGGATTTCTGTAATTACCGAGAAGATTTATCCGGATAGATTTATGCATGTAGCGGAACTGAATCGTATGGGAGCAGAGATTATGTTGGAAGGAGCATCAGCTATTGTGAAGGGAGTAAAAAAATTAAGCGGTGCTCCCGTAATGGCTTCTGACTTGAGAGCTTCCGCTGCTTTAGTTCTCGCCGGCCTTGTAGCCAAAGGAAAAACCGAGATTTCACGCATTTATCATCTTGACCGTGGCTATGAGGCAATGGAAAAAAAATTAGCTAAACTGGGAGCAAGGATTTGGAGAGTAAAGGAATGAAATTAAACGGTAAAAAGAAAGGAGAAAGATGGCACTGAGGATTAAACTGATTCGTTTTGGGACAAAACATAAACCACATTATAAAATCGTGGTTGCAGGACAACATAAGGGTAGAAACTCTGATTTTATTGAACAATTAGGAATCTACAGCACAAATTATCATCCGCCTTTATGCAAAATTGACCGGAAACGGACTGATTACTGGTTAAAAATGGGAGCAAAGCCAACTGAGAGTGTAGAGAAGCTGTTGAAAAAAGAAGAGATTATTTAGTTATTGGGTGGCTTCGGTTATCGTAGGGATTATGGAGATTGATATTCTTACCATATTTCCAGAGGTTTTTGGTCCTGTTTTAGGAGTTTCTATGTTAAAGATTGCCCAGGAGAAAAATTTGGTTAAAATCCGGGTGCATAATTTGAGAAAATGGTCAAGAGATAAACATAAAAAGGTAGATGACCGACCTTTTGGAGGAGGTCCAGGAATGGTGATGCGGATTGAACCGATCTATCGTGCCTTGGAAGAGTTGAAAAGTCCTTATTCCAAGCACATTCTTCTCTCCCCCCAGGGGAAATTATTTAACCAGAAATATGCAGAGAAACTTTCTCGGGAAAACCATCTTATTCTTATCTGTGGTCACTATGAGGGAGTAGATGAACGCGTGAGGCGACATCTTGTAGACGAAGAGATTTCCATTGGCGATTATGTCCTCACCTGCGGAGAACTCCCCGCCATGGTAGTCATAGATGCGGTGGTCCGTCTGGTCCCCGGTGTTTTGGGAAGCGAGGATTCTTTAAAAGAAGAGACCTTTTCTTCCGGATTATTGGAATATCCTCAGTACACCCGTCCGGCTGTTTTTCAGGGCTGGAAGGTTCCGGATATTCTGCTTTCGGGAAATCACAAAAAAATAGAAGAGTGGAGAAAAGAAGAGGCATTGAGAAGAACGCAGGAGAAAAGGCCTGACCTGTGGAGAAAGATTAAAAAGATAAAATTATGATTGTAAAGAGTAAAAAATTTGCTATAATCTTGGGGAAAGAGGTGAGGAGAAATGGAGACGATTAACAGACTTACCCAGGAATATCTTAAGAAAGATATACCTGAATTTAGAATCGGAGATAAAGTCAAAGTAGAAGAGAAGATTGTAGAACAGGATAAATTCCGTATCCAGATTTTTGAAGGAATAGTTATTGCCAGGAAGGGGCAGGGAATTTCTGAAACCTTTACGGTGCGTAAAATTTCTCATGGAGTAGGAGTGGAGAAAACCTATCCTCTCCATTCTCCTTTTATTCAAGGAATCAGTGTTTTGCGTAAAGGGAAGGTGCGGAGAGCAAAACTGTATTATTTAAGAGAAAAAATTGGAAGGGGAGCAAGGATAGAAGAAAAAGAGGGGCTCAATAAAGAAGAAATAGAGACGGGTAATGTTTCTCTGGGAGGAGAATTTTCTCAAACAAAAACGGATTGAATTTCTCGCCGGGCTTGATGAAGCAGGACGCGGTCCGCTGGCTGGTCCCGTAGTGGTGGCTGCGGTTATTTTAAAACCGGAATACCGAAGATTATGTTTTGCTAATAGAATTGCGGACTCCAAAACCCTCACTCTTAGACAACGCACGAGAGCCTTTGCAGAAATTGTTCAGAAGGCTTGGCTGGGATTAGGGATAGTAGATGCAGGAGTTATAGATAATACCGATATTTCTTCCGCTATCCAGTTTGCGGCTGAAATGGCACTCAATGGTTTAAAGAAAAAACCAGAATTTGTGCTTACCGATGCGGGGATAAATCTCTCTTCTCATTATCCTTGTCTCTCCCTTATTCATGGAGAGAAAAAGAGTCTTTCCATAGCCTGTGCTTCTATTGTGGCGAAGGTAATCCGGGACAGAGTAATGGAGGTTTATGATTGTTTCTTTCCACATTATGCTTTCCGGAAACATAAAGGGTATGGGACAAAATCTCATTTTCGGTTACTGAAAATTTATGGTCCATCTCCCATTCATCGCAAAAGTTTTTCTCCCCTCAAAGATTGGTTTGAAGGGTGAGAAATTGGCGGTAGATTTTTTAAGGGGAAAAGGATTACGAATTTTGGCAAGAAATTATCGCTTTAAGAAAAAGGAGATAGATATCATTGCAGAAGATAAAGGCACAATTTGTTTTGTAGAAGTAAAAACAAGAACCAGCAAAGGATTTGGTTATCCTGAGGAAGCAGTTACTGAAGAAAAGAAAAAAAATCTGGTTACTCTGGCAATAAACTACATAAAGAAATTTGGTTTAACCGGTCACAATGTTCGTTTTGATGTGATTTCTATCCTTTGGGAGAGAAAGAAGCCAGTGCTCAATTATATTAAGAACGCATTTATCGCAGAAGATTTCTGGACTATTTAGATGGCAAAATGCCCACGCTGAGATTGAAACAAATTAGAGAGATTGCCCGTCTCGCGGGAATTAGAGACGACGAGTTAGAACTTTACGGTGATTATAAAGCAAAAGTAAAACTGGATATTTTTAGCCGGGTCGGTAATCGTCCTTCAGGAAAACTCATCAATGTTACCGCAATAACTCCCACCAAAGCAGGAGAAGGGAAGACCTGTACTGCTATTGGCTTAGTGCAGGCTTTAGGAAAATTGAAGAAAAATGTGTTTCTCTGTCTTCGTGAACCTTCTTTGGGTCCGGTCTTTGGGATAAAAGGAGGAGCTACGGGAGGAGGACTTTCCCAGGTTCTTCCTGCGGAGGATATAAATCTCCATTTTACAGGGGATATTCATGCAGTGGGTTCAGCCCATAATTTATTGGCAGCGATATTGGACAATCACATCTATTTTGGAAATGAATTGAAGATAGATTTGAATAAAATCGTTTGGCGGAGATGCATAGATATCAGTGACCGTCAATTACGCTACATTCAATGTGGACTGGGTGGAAAGGCACACGGTTTTGTTCATAATTCAGGGTTTGATATCACGGTTGCTTCTGAGATTATGGCGATATTATCCCGTGCACAGGATATAGGAGATTTAAAAGAAAGACTCTCACGGATTATTGTTGCCTATAACCAGAATGGGGAACCCGTTACCGCGGGAGATTTAAAAGCAAGCGGGGCACTGGCAGTTTTGCTCAAAGATGCAATAAAGCCAAATTTAGTTCAGACCAGCGAAGGGCAGCCTGCTTTCATTCACGGAGGTCCTTTTGCTAATATTGCCCATGGTAATAATTCTATTGTGGCTACAAAACTGGCATTAAAATTGGCGAATTATGTAGTTACGGAAAGTGGTTTTGGAGCAGATTTAGGAATGGAGAAATTTTTTGATATTGTCTGCCGGCAAGAGAATTTTAAACCCGATTTAGTGGTCTTGGTAGTTTCGGCAAAAGCTTTAAAGATACATGGGGGCCAGGAAGAGGGAAAAATTGAAGAAAAGAATCTCAATGCTTTAGAGGAAGGTTTTAAAAATTTGGACCGGCATATAGAAAATATTTCCAAATTTGGCGTTCCCCTGGTAGTAGCGATTAATCGTTTTCCGCAGGATTATGAAGAAGAACTGATGGCTATAAAACTCCATTGTGAAGGAAGAAGAATCAAAGCAGTAGTTTCTGAAGTGGTAACCCGGGGAGGAGAAGGAGGAATAGAGTTGGCAGAGGCAGTTTTGAAGACACTTCAGGAACATCCTTCCCAATTCAAGCCCCTCTATAGTTTAGACTTACCTTTGAAGAAAAAGATAGAGATAATTGCTACCGAGTTGTATGGGGCAAGGAATGTGGAATATTCCCGGGAGGCAGAAGTGGAATTGAGACATCTTCAGGAATTGGGGTTTGGTAATTTACCCGTAAACATGGCAAAGACTCAATATTCTTTTACCGATGACCCCAAGGTTAAAGGAGCACCCCTAAATTGGACCTTAAAGGTAAGGGAAGTAAGGATTCTGGCAGGAGCGGGTTTTGTGGTTCCGGTGACCGGAGAGATGATGCTTATGCCGGGTCTTCCCAAACATCCCTTAGCCGAGAAAATTGATCTTAGCGAGGGAGGGATGATAATCGGTCTGTCATAATATTTAGAATGTCATATCTTAATCAGACATTAAAGAGATATTTAGATGATTTGTCTGCTAAGAAGCCCACACCCGGAGGGGGTTCGGTTTCTGCTTTAGCCTCCAGTTTAGGAACAGCGCTAATCAGTATGGTTTGCAATTTTACTATTGGGAAGCCAAGATATAAGGATGTAGAGGAAGAGATTAGAAAGTTTCTGGAGGAAAACGAGACTTTGCGTTTAAGACTCGCAGAACTTATTGACCTGGATATTTCCGCCTATGAAAAAGTTTCTCAGATACGCAAGTTTTCCCAAGAAAAGAGAGAAGAAAATGCAGAAAAACTGCAAGGAGCAATTCGAGGAGCAGTATTGGTTCCCTTAGAAGTCTGTCAGTTGAGCATAAAGGCTTTAAAGATTTGTAAGGATTTAATTGATAAGGCAAATGTTCATTTAATTAGTGACCTATCCATAGCGGCAAATTTACTTAAAGCAGGATTTCTTTCTGCTTTGGCAAATATTGAGATAAATCTATTTTCTTTAAAAGATAAGGAATTTATAGTTAAAATTCGCCAGATTCTTGAGCCGCTTATGAAAGAGAACGAAACGCTTCCCTATTTAATACAGGAAAGCGTTAAAGAAAAAATGAATAAAACTAAAATAGAAGAATGAAAGCAAAATTATTAGAAGGAAAGTTATTAGGGGATAGGATTAAAGAAGAATTGAAAAAAGAAATAGAAAGATTATCTTCTTCTCCCACTCTTGCCGCTGTGCAAGTGGGTGATAATTTTGCTACAGAGATCTATTTGAAGGCACAGAAGAAAACCGCAGAGGGATTAGGTATCAATTATCGTCTCTTTAAATTAAAAACGACCGCCTCAGAAAGAGAATTAATGGGGTTAATTGAGGAATTAAACCAAGATAGTTCTATTCAAGGTATAATTGTGCAGATGCCTTTACCCCCCCAGATTGAACGCCAGAAGATTATCAAAGGAGTTAGTGTTTTGAAAGATGTGGAGGGGATGCATCCGGAGAATTTAGGATATATTATTTTGGGAAAACCCCGCTTTCTTCCCTGTACCGCTGAAGCGGTATTTGAGTTGGTTAAATCTACGAATATAAATCTATATGGTAAAGAAGTAGTAATTGTCGGACACAGTGAAATTGTGGGCAAGCCCTTGAGTCTAATTTTTTTGAATGAGTTTTCTACAGTCACAGTTTGTCATATTGGCACATCTGAGGCAGGTCATTTAGAGGAGCATGTAAAAAGAGCAGAAATTTTAATAGTAGCGGTGGGGAAAGCGGGTTTGATTAAAGGGGATTGGATTAAGGAAGAAGCAATCGTCATTGATGTGGGGATAAATAAGCTGGGAGATAAGATTGTGGGAGATGTAGAGTTTGCCGGGGCTTCGGAAAGAGCAAGCTTTATTACCCCTGTTCCTGGAGGAGTAGGACCACTTACTGTGACCATGCTTATGCGGAATTTAATAAAGGCAGCAAAATTACAGCAGATTAAAGAAGATGAATTTTAGAGAGAAAGTCCAATCCGGTAAATTTATTATTACTTCCGAAATCGGCCCACCTAAAGGGATAGAGATAAAAGAGATTTTTGAAGAGATGGAAATTTTAAGGGATAAAGTTGATGCCATTAATGTCACCGATTTGCAATCCTCCGTGATGCGTCTTGGCTCCTTAGGCGTATGCATAATTCTTAAACAGAAAGGATTTGAGCCCATATTCCAATTGACCTGTAGAGATAGGAACCGGTTAGCTCTGCAATCCGACCTTTTAACTGCTTCTTTATTCGGGATAGAAAATGTTCTTGCCTTAACCGGTGACCATCCCAAATTGGGAGACCATCCCCAAGCAAA
>JAMWCG010000231.1 GCA_023818555.1 Candidatus Omnitrophota bacterium | reverse complement strand
CAAGACCTTTGAGATAATAGATGATGTGTTAAAGGATTTAAGGAGGTAATCAAAATGGTAATTACAATTTACTTAAACGGGAAAAAAGAAGAGATTGAAAATGGTATAAGTATCTTAGCCTTGTTAGAAACAAAAGGAATCAGACCTGAGGTAGTTACTGTGGAGTTAAATGACGAAATTGTACCTAGAGAAAAATATAAAACAACAGTTCTTAATTCTGGAGATAGATTAGAATTTGTTTACTATATGGGTGGAGGTTTACCTTTTTCTAATAGAATAGCAAAAAATGTCTTAGAGTTAATCGGTCAAACTCCCCTGGTAAAACTTAATAGAATTGTTCCTGAAGATTCTGCTCAGATTTTAGCAAAACTTGAATCTTTTAATCCTGGAGGTAGTGTCAAAGATAGAATATGTCTATCTATGATTGAAGATGCAGAAAAGAAAGGTCTGCTAAGAAAAGGAGCAACCATCATTGAGCCAACCAGCGGAAATACTGGTATAGGTCTGGCAATGGTAGCAGCAGTTAAAGGATATAGATGTATCCTTACTATGCCTGAAACAATGAGTTTGGAACGAATATATATACTTAAATCTTATGGAGCAGAGGTTGTGCTTACTCCTGGAATAGAAGGGATGCAAGGAGCGATCAAAAAAGCAGAGGAACTTTTAAAAAAAATACCTAATAGTTTTATGCCTCAACAGTTTAAAAATCCGGCAAATCCTGAAATTCACCGAAGAACGACAGCGCAAGAAATATTAGAAGTTACAGAAGCTAAGATTGATGCTTTTGTAGCCGGTGTAGGCACAGGAGGAACAATAACTGGCGTAGGTGAGATCCTAAAAAAGAAAAATCCGCAGATAAAAATAATTGCAGTTGAGCCTAAAAGTAGTGCAGTTTTATCCGGTGGGAAAGCCGGACCCCATAAGATTCAAGGTATTGGTGCAGGATTTATTCCTGAGGTTTTAAATCGAAAGGTAATTGATGAGATAATTTCTGTTTCTGATGATGATGCATTTAAAACTGCTAAGAGACTAGCCAGAGAAGAAGGGTTATTTGTAGGGATCTCTTCAGGTGCAGCATGTTGGGCAGCATTAAAGGTTGCCAAAGATCTGGGTAAAGATAAAACCGTGGTGGTGATTTTACCGGATACTGGAGAGAGATATTTTTCTATGGAACAGTATTTTGAGGCATAAGGAGAAGATAAGAATGTTTAAATTACCCCAAAAGATAAAGGAAGATTTAGCCAGTTACAACAAAGCAATAAATGATTATTTAGAAGGCAAGTCCTCTTGGCAAAGATTCTCGGGTATAAGGGTTCCTTGGGGAAATTACTCTCATCGCGGTGGTAAGGTGTTTATGGCAAGAATAAGGATGCCTGCAGGAGTTTTGCTACCTTATCAATTAAAGGCTTTAGCCGAATGTTCGCAAATCTATGGAGATGGCATACTTCATATTACCACAAGACAGGATATTCAGATTCATAATATAAAATTAGAAGATATTATTAAAGTCCATAATTTTTTAAAAGACTATGAACTTTCTTCCCGTGGTGGAGGAGGAAACACAGTAAGAAATATTACTGCCTGTCCTTTAGCCGGAGTCTGTAAAGAAGAAGTATTTGATGTAAGAGAAGATGCGATTGCTTTAAGCGAATATCTTATCAGCGATGAGATTTCTTATAATCTACCCCGCAAATTTAAAATTGCCTTTTCTGGATGTTCTTTAGACTGTGCAGGTTGTCTGGTAAATGATGTGGGATTATTAGCTGTAAGAAGAGATTCTCAAGAGGGATATCAAGTTTTTGTAGGTGGTGGTATGGGAGCACATTCTTTGTTAGGTAGAGTATTAGAGGATTTCATCTTACGCAAAGATTTAGGTTATGTAATTTCTGCTATCAGAAATACCTTTTATAAATACGGGGATAGGAAAAACAAACATCATAATCGCTTAAGATTTCTTATCCAAGATATTGGTTTTGATAAATTTAAAGAATACTATCTTAAGGAGCTAAAAGAGTTA
>JAMWCG010000020.1 GCA_023818555.1 Candidatus Omnitrophota bacterium | reverse complement strand
ATCCACTTCTGGCAAATCAATAAAAGTGACCAAAACCCGGGGAATGTACTTTTTGCACTCTAAGACAAATTCCTTTACCTTGGAGAAGGTTCCCGGTCCAAATTGAGGCTGACAGATTTTATAATAATTTTCTTCACTCTCCACATTGAGACTCACAGAGACCTCATCAATAAGCCCCTGCAACTCAGGAAGGATATTCCTTCTATAGATTAAATTCCCCTGGCCATTGGTATTCAGTCTCACATACATATTCCTTTCTTTTAAATATTTAGCCACATCCTTAACTATATCCAGCCTCAAAAGAGGTTCTCCATAACCGCAGAAAACTACTTCTTTATACTGAGAGATATCTTGCAATTCCCTAAGTATCTCTTCTAAGCTTGGTTCTTCGCTTAGTCTCAAATTGTGTCCCTTTACATAATCGGTATAAAATCTCACACAAAAAGAGCAGTTATCGGTACAGCGATTGGTAATATTTAAATATAAAGAGTTTCTTATCGGATAGGCAATCTTGGGTTTATCTCTAAAAGGAAGTTTAAACAATTGACAAGTATTAAAACCAGTAATGCGAATAATATCCTCTTTACTCAAACCCTTTAATTCTGCCAGTTTATCCACTAAATAAGTTAAATTTGCCGGTTCATTCCGCAAACCCCTTTTCTCTTGTGGGGGTAAAAAAGGAGAGTCGGTCTCTAATACAATTTTCTCCACAGGAGTTTCTTTTACTACTTTATGCAAATTCTGGGCATTAGGATAGGTTATATTGGCAGTAAAAGAAACATAAAAACCTAAATCAAGGATTTCTTTTAAGAAAGTTCTCTCACCTGAGAAACAATGAAAAACTCCCTGTAAAGAAAATTTTTTGATTAATTCCAAGATTTCTTTATCGGCATTACGGTTATGAATAATTACCGGTAGTTTAAACTCTTCTCCTAATTCTAAAAATCGGTGAAAAATCTCCAGTTGAATTTCTTTCGGAGAAATATTTCTATAAAAATCAAGGCCAATTTCACCTATAGCCACTACTTTCCTATTTCCCTTAATTAACTCTCTAATCCTTTCAAAAATATTCTCATCTATATCTTTTGCATAATGGGGATGGATTCCCAAAGAAACATAAATTTCGTGATAGTTATGGGATAGTTCAAGGCCCCTGAGATTGGATGCATAGTCGGAGGAAACATTGAGAAAATATCTTACACCTTTCTCTTTTGCTCGCTCTATTACCTCATCCCTGTCTTTATCAAAATCAGGAAAATCTAAGTGGCAATGGGTATCAATTAACATAATCGTAGGCAATAGTGAAGTAATTAGGTAAGAAAATTATAGCAGGAAGAGATAAATTTGTAAAATAAGTTTTTATTTGCTAACTCTCTTTTCTCTTCTCCCTCCTATGCAATTCTGGGGAAGAGCGGCTCGCTTTTTTCAATCTTAGTACCCGGGGAAGAAAGACCCCACTGGGAGAGCTCAGAAAAAGTTACTTCTTCTAATTTCTTCTCCTGTCCCTGTTGTTGCCAAAATTTTTGTGCAGAGTTAGGCATGAAAGGGAAAATGGAGATGGTAACAATGCGCAAAATCTCCATTAGGTTATACATAAAGGAAGCGAGTTCGGTGTTCTTTTTTGCCTTGGCGAGTTCCCAGGGATGGGAATCTTCAATAAATTTATTGGTAAGTTTAACCAATTCCCAGATGGAAATGAGCATCTCCTGAAAATTTAAATTTTCCATTGCCTCAACCAACTCTTGAGGTAGTCTTGCCAGTTTCTCTTTAAAAACTTTATGCGGAGAAGAAACTTCAGGAATTTTTCCTGAAAAATATTTCTCTAACATACCGAAAGTACGGAAATACAAATTGCCCAAATCATTGGCTAAATCAGAATTTATGCGATTTATTAGGGCGGATTCACTGAAATTCCCATCCAAACCAAAAGGGATTTCCCGCAAAAGAAAATAACGGTAAGCATCTGCCCCATAATTACTCACCACTTCCTCGGGATCAACAATGTTCCCCCTGGATTTAGACATCTTCCCTTCCCCCATCATCCACCAGCCATGGGCAAAAACTGTCTTGGGAGGTTCTATCCCTAAAGCATGAAGTATTATCGGCCAGTAAATTGTATGCTGGCGCAAAATATCTTTCCCGACAATATGCACATCGGCAGGCCAGAATTTTTTGAATTTCCCTTCATCCTGACCAAAACCAACTGCGGAAATATAGTTAACTAAGGCATCAAACCACACATAAGTCACATAATCAGCATTAAAGGGGATGGGTATCCCCCATTCTAACCGTGTTTTAGGCCGAGAAATACAGAGATCAGTCAAAGGGCTCTCCAAGAACTTGAGGATTTCGTTTCTGCGTGTAAGCGGTTTAATAAAATCAACATGATTTTCTATAAATCTTATCAACCAAGAACGATATTTCTCCAAACGAAAGAAATAATTCTTCTCCCTCAGCTCCTCAAGCGGTCTTTTACAATCAGGACATATCGCGGAAGTAAGTTGCGTAGCAGTCCAGAAAGTCTCACAGGGGGTACAATACCATCCCTGGTATTCGGCAAGATAGATATCTCCTTTCTCATAAAGTATCTGGAGAACATACTGGACAGTTTTTTTATGTCTTTCCTCTGTCGTGCGGATAAAATCGTTGTAGGAAATAGAAAGTCTTCCCCATAAATTTACAAAGCGGGGGGCAATTTTATCCACAAATTCACGGGGAGATAAACCTTCCTCTTGCGCCACGCGGAAAATCTTTTGTCCATGTTCATCAGTTCCAGTTAAGAAATAAACTTCCTTCCCTTTGAGACGCATAAATCTTGCCAAACAATCCGCCGCAATATTAGTATAGGAATGCCCAATATGTGGTGCAGCATTAACATAGTATAACGGTGTGGTCAAATAAAATTTATCATCCATTTCCGTTGCGCTATTTCTATTTTAGTGTAATTATATCTCATACGGTAACCCAATAATTCCATAACCAATTATTTTTTGTAGTTTATATTCACTTTCCTTCCGTCTTCCAGTTCAATAGTAGCGGTGCGTTTAAGAATATTTAAATCCACTACTCTTCCCTTCCCTCCACCCTCTACTTCTACTAAATCTCCGATGCGCGGTAATCCCCGAGATAATTCTTGGTATAAACAAGCCTCGTAACTCAAACAGCACATCAATCTCCCACACAGGCCAGAAATCTTTATCGGATTAAGCGAAAGATTCTGGTCCTTTGCCATACGCATCGTTACTGGCTCAAAATCTTTTAAGAAAGTAGCACAGCAAAGTGTCCTCCCACAGGGACCAAATCCACCTAACCTCCGCGCCTCATCCCTCACCCCAATCTGGCGCAATTCAATCCTTACCTTAAAAGCCTTAGCTAAGTCCTTCACCAATTCCCGGAAATCAATCCTTCCCTCAGCAGTAAAATAAAAGACAATTTTTGTGCGGTCAAAAGAATACTCCGCATCCACCAATTTCATATTCAATTTATGTTCAGCAATCTTTTTCAGACATAAATTTATTACTCCTTTAATTCTCCTTCTGTTTTTATTAATCTGATTTAAATCTTCAGGGGTGGCAAGGCGCACCACTTTATATACCGGCTCACCCTGAACCAGATCAGAGATTGTCTCTCTTTCACTGAGAACCTGGCCATAATCAAATCCTCTCTCCTGCTCTACAATTACATAGTCTCCTATCTTGGGTTTTATCTCTTCACTTATTTCAAAAAGAGAAACCTTCCCTCCCTCTCTTAATTTCACCTGGACTACTAACATTATTTGTCCTCTCTTTTTTATTATCTTTGACGGTCTAAATCCATCTCTAAGTTGGTGAAGATAAGCCTAAGGTTCACATTCTGCTGGATAAGTTGATAGTAAAAGTTTAATTTCTCCAGAAGTTCAGCCAAATCTGCTTGACTGTAGGAAGAGGCTAGCCGGGAAATCAAATCCTTATGGTCAATATTGAACATAAGTCTATCTAAACCCAGTTTTTTAAAAAGGGCATCTCTAAAAACACCACTCAAGAAATCAATTGTTTCTGAAAAAACAGTCTTTTCCTTACCCCAAACTTCATAATTAAAATCTTTTTTTTCTAAGAGACCATCAAAAACCAAATTCCTCTTTTTTAAATAATCACCTTCTACCAGAGCCAGGGCTTTACCTATGCTCCCACCGGCAAGGTTACTATAAAAAGAAATCTTACTTTTCTCCTTTACTCCCTTCTCCATAAGAAATTCCTCTACTAAGGTTCTGTTTATTAAAGAAAATCTTATTATCTGACAGCGGGAAAGAATGGTGGGGAAAATTCTTTCTTTCTCCTCGGCAAGAAGAATCAAAAGAGCATCTCCGGGTGGCTCTTCCAGGGTTTTGAGAAGACAGTGGCTGGCTTCTTCTAAGAGAGAATCTGCTTTCTCTAAGATAAAAATTTTATAGCCTGCTTCATAGGGTTTAAGCGCAATTTTTTCCTGCAGGGACCGGACTACTTCAATCTTTATTCCCTGAGAACCCTCCTCTGGCTTTATCCAATAAACATCAGGATGACGATTCTCTTCTATTTTCACACAGGGACCGCACTTTAAGCAGGGGAAACTCTCTCTTCTCTCACAATTGATAAACTGGGCAAATAATTTAGCAGTAAAAGCCTTGCCTACTCCCTCCGGTCCTAAAAAAAGGTAGGCGTGACTGAGCTTATTCTGTCTGAAAGAACTTACCAGAAAATTGAATATTCTTTCCTTACCTAAGATTTTCTTCATTTTGCAAGGAGAGCTAAAACATTCTTCTCAATTTCTTCCCTTATCAGCGAAATATCCTTCTCTGCCTCAATTATAAAAAATCTGCGGGGATTTTTCCTGGCCAGGGCTAAATATCCTGCTCTTACCCGCCGATGGAAAGAGAGAGGTTTTTTTTCTATCCGGTCAGAGGTCCCACTCCGTCTTAACCCCTCCCGGATATTTATATCTAAGAGAAAAGTCAAATCGGGGGCTAAACCCTCAGTAACAAAATCCCCCAGTTTTTTCAAAAATGATAAATTTAATCCCCCTCCATATCCCTGGTAGGCAAGGGTGGAATCCTGAAAGCGGTCCAAAATAACCACTTTTCCTTCTCTTAAGGCAGGAATTATCTTTTCCTTCACCAACTGGGCACGGGCAGCCAGATATAAAAGTGCTTCCGTTTTAACCTCTATCTTTTTATTCTTCGTATCCAGTAAAATATTTCTAATCGCCTCACTTATCCGAGTTCCTCCTGGCTCCCGCAGAAGGACCACTGCATAACCCTTTCTTCTCAGAAAATTACATAATCTTTTCGCATGTGTGGATTTTCCGCTCCCTTCCGAACCTTCAAAGGTAATAAAAAAACCCTTACGCATTTTGCTTTCATTATAGCAAACTAAAGCCCAACTGTCAAAACTAACCTCATGGAAACAGACAAATTATTCTTCTTTTTGTTCTCGGGGTTTTGCCTGGGCGATGATGCGTTCGGCGATTTTGGCAGGAACTTCTTCGTAGTGAGAAAATTTCATCGTATAGAACCCTCTCCCCTGGGTCATGGAACGAAGGTCGGTAGCATAACGAAACATCTCCGCCAGAGGAACTTGTGCCCGAATAACCTGATTCTTCCCTCTTATGTCCACTCCCTGGATCCTTCCACGCCGTGCATTCAGGTCACCACTGATCTGACCCATGTATTCTTCGGGAGCCGAGACTTCCACATCCATAATGGGTTCCAGAAGCACGGGGGCAGCTTCTAATGCTCCTTTCCTTAAAGCCATTGCTCCGGCAATCTGGAAGGCTAAATCCGAGGAATCTACCGGATGATATGAACCATCATAAATAGTTACCTTCATGTCCACCAAAGGGTATCCCGCTAAAACTCCTTCGGACATTGCCTGGATAACTCCCTTTTCCACGGCCGGGATATACTGTCGGGGGACCGCTCCTCCAAAAATCTCATCCACAAATTCAAAACCATTTCCCCTCGGTAATGGCTCGAGCCTTAACCAACAATCTCCATACTGACCTCTTCCTCCAGATTGCCTCTTATATTTTCCCTGCACCTGTGCAGTGCGGGTAATCGTTTCTTTATAAGGAACCTTGGGTGTCCCAATCTCCACTTCTACACCAAACCGCTCTTTTAATCTTTGCACCATTACCTCCAAGTGTAGCTCTCCCATTCCCGAGATGAGTAATTCTTTTGTCTGAGGGTCCCGACTAACTCTGAAAGTAAGGTCTTCTCCGGCAAGCCGAGAAAGACCGGAAGAAATCTTTTCCTCATCAGTGCGCGCTTTTGGTTTAACTGCAAAAGAAAGGGAAGTTTCGGGAAAGACAATCGGTTCGAAAAGAATTATCTCTTTCTCATCCGCCATGGTATCTGAAGTAAAGGTGTCTTTCAATTTTGCTACCGCCCCAATCATCCCTGCACTAATCTGCGGAACTGCAACCTGAGTTTTCCCCTGCAGAATATAAAGAGGACCTACCCTTTCCTTAACTCTCTTGGTGACATTGTAGAAGCCCGTGTTAGCATTTAAAACGCCCGAATATAGCCGAAAGAGATTGAGCTGTCCTACATAGGGGTCAACGATGGTTTTAAAAACGAAACCACTTAAAGTCTCTTCCGGAGAAATTTTCCTTTTTATAATCTCTCCGTTAACATTTTTCCCTTCTATAGAACCAATATCCAGAGGAGAAGGAAAATAATCTAAGATTGCTCCCATCAATTCTTTTACCCCAAGATTATTTAAGGCTGAACCAGAGAGCACCAGAACAATTTTACCAGAAATCACTGCTTTGCGGATTGCCTCCTTCGTCTCTTCGGGAGTAAGTTCTCCCTTTTCTAAATATTTTTCTAAAATCGTATCGTCTGCCTCCGCAGCCGCTTCGGTAAGTTTTTCTTTAAACTTAGTCACTATCTCTTCCTCACTCTCCAAGACATTAAACACTCCTCTGAAACTTTCCGCTTCTCCCTGAGGAACGGTTAAAGGAAAACATTTTTTCCCAAAGTCCTCTTCAATATTTTTTAAGGTCCGGGAAAAACTGGCATTCTCTTTGTCCATTTTATTAATAAAAATTAGACGCGGTAATTTTTTTTCTTCCAGCATTTCCCAGATACGCTCTGTGCCTACCTCTACTCCACTTGTCGCATCAATTACCACAACCGCACTATCTATTGCCCGTAGAGACGAAATTACCTCTCCCAGGAAATCTGCATAACCGGGGGTATCTAAAAACTGCATTCGCATATCTTTATAATCTGCATAGAGTAAAGAAGCGTTGATAGAAATCTTACGCGTTATTTCATCCGCACTATAATCGCTGACTGTATTGCCTTCATCAACTCTTCCCAGACGATTAGTCATCCCTGCATTATAAAGAATTGCTTCAGCCAGAGAAGTCTTTCCTGCTCCCGCATGAGAAAAGAGTCCAAAGACACGCAAATTTTTCATCTCTATATCCGCCATAAACCCCTCCTCATAATTAGACGAAACTGGAATTAAAAAGTGGAAAAATTATACCAGAAGAAAGAATAATTGTAAACGAAAATTTTAACTATAGTTTAGAGATGGAAAAGAGAAAAATAAAATTCTTTATAAGCTCTCTTTATGAAATTACTTCCCACAGCATTTTTTATATTTTTTTCCACTTCCACAGGGGCAGGGGTCGTTACGACCGATTTTTGGACCGGAGCGGCGGTAAGGAGTAGTAGAACCTCCCCGCTTTGCAGCCTGCGCCATGGAAGATTCCTCCAAGTCACGGGGAGCAGGAATAGTCTCCTCCCGAGACATCCGCACGGGCAAACTCTCAAATTGTCCAACTTCCTGATGTACCAATTCCTGTGGCAAACCTTCAAATATCCCAAAAATTCTTTTTTCTGTAAGACCATAAAATTTGAAAAGGGCACTGAGGGATTCCTCTTTCACCCGATAAATCATCTCTTCAAACATCGCAAAAGCTTCATGTTGATACTCTACTAAAGGGTCGCGTTGTCCATAGGCACGGAGACCAATCCCTTCCCTCAAGGCATCCATATTATAAAGATGCTCTTTCCAGCGTTCGTCTATAGTCTGCAAGAGGACAAATCGTTCAAATTCACGCCACTGTTCCGTTCCCAACAATCTCTCTTTGTCTTCATAATGAGCAATTAATCGTTTATAGACATATTCCTTAATCTCCGTTAAAGCAAGTCTCTGAACCTCAACGGGTTCAAATTTAACTAAAAATTTTTCATAAAGGAAAGAACAAAAACCTGAATAATCGGGTTCTTCCTTATCGGGGAAAAATTGAGCAATTTTATCTTCTAAGATTTCTTCCAGCATCTCATAGATATGGGATTTAAGTTCTTCCGCTTCCAGAACCAGTCTCCTCTCTTCATAAATGACCTCCCGCTGGCGGTTCATCACATTATCGTATTCAAGAAGTTGTTTTCTAATGGAAAAATTGAATTCTTCTACTCTCTTCTGGGCAGTTTCTATTGCCTTGGAAATCAAAGGATGTTCAATCACCTGTCCTTCTTCCATACCAAAGCGCTCCATAAGAACCGCCAATCTATCTGAACCGAAAAGCCTTAGTAAATCGTCTTCCAGGGAAAGATAAAAGCGTGAAGAACCAGGGTCCCCCTGACGACCTGCTCTTCCCCGCAACTGATTATCAATTCTCCTTGCCTCGTGACGCTCTGTGCCAATTACATGTAAACCTCCTAATTCCACTACCTTTTTGTGTTCCGCTTCTACTTTCTTCTTCATCTCTTCATAAATTTTACAAAATTCCTCTTCCGGCACCTCCCGGGGGTCTTTCCCCATTTGCTTCCAGAAATCCTTAGCCAGATATTCGGGATTTCCTCCCAGCAGGATATCCGTTCCTCTTCCCGCCATATTAGTGGCGATGGTTACTGCATTAAGCCTTCCTGCTTGAGCAACAATGTGTGCCTCCAGTTCATGGTATTTAGCATTTAATACATTGTGCGGAATTTTGCGTTCCTTAAGCATTCTGCTTAACCGTTCCGATTTCTCTATGGAAAGCGTGCCTACCAGAACCGGTCTTCCTTTATTATATAAATCCATAATTTCTTCCACCACTGCCTTAAATTTCTCCCGCTCTGTCTTGTAGATTACATCGGGATAGTTTGTTCTAATCAACGGCCGATTGGTAGGGATTACTATTACATCTAATTTATAGATCGCGTGGAATTCCTGTGCTTCAGTAAATGCGGTTCCGGTCATTCCCGCAAGTTTTTTATACATACGGAAATAATTCTGTAAAGTAATAGTGGCTAAGGTCTGGCTTTCTCGCTCCGGAGTAATCCGCTCCTTAGCCTCTACCGCCTCATGAAGACCGTCAGACCAGCGCCTTCCCGGCATAAGTCTTCCGGTAAATTCATCTACAATCACCACCTTCCCATCCTTAACCACATAATCAACTTCATTCTCAAAGAGTTCATAGGCACGGATGAGCTGTCTGTCCGCATGAATCCTTTCCTGTTTCTCTGCCTCTTTGCGAAAAAGTTCATTCTTTAACCTAAGCTTCTCCTCCCAACTGATGTTTTCATTCTCCTCAATAAGTTTTATTTCTGCCGCAATGTCCTTAAGGACAAATAGATCAGGACTATGCGCCCCCAGAAACTGTCTCCCTTTCTCGGAAAAATCCACAGAATTTGACTTTTCATCTATTACATAAAAGAGTTCCTCATCCAGTTCGTGAAGGCGCTTATCCCGAATATAATCAAGTTCTACTTTCTGTATCATCCTACGAATCTTATTCTCTTCCATGAATTGTAAAAGTCTTTTATTCTTTGGCTCTCCCCTTAAGGCAATTAAAAATTTTACCCCCGCCAAATATTCCTTCCCTGGCTGATTCCAGAGTTTTTCTGCCTCATTTAAAATATTCTGTATTAATCTACGCTGTTTATGTACCAGTTCTTCAATGACCGGTCTTCTCTCTTCATAAATAGTATTTACAAAAGCCACAGGTCCGGAAATAATCAAAGGGGTTCTTGCTTCATCAATCAAAATGGAATCTACCTCATCCACAATGGCATAGAAAAGCTCTCTCTGAACACGTTCTTCTTTACGCACCACCATATTGTCTCTGAGATAATCAAAACCAAATTCATTATTCGTTCCATAAGTAACATCTGAAAGGTAGGCTTTTTTTCTTTCCTCTGAAGAGGAGTCATGCTGGATAACCCCCACACTCAATCCTAAGAGTTTATATATTGGGCCCATCCATTCTGCATCCCGACGGGCTAAATAATCGTTGACGGTAACCACATGTACTCCCCTACCCAGAAGGGCATTAAGATAAACTGGCAAAGTAGCCACAAGAGTTTTTCCTTCCCCAGTAGCCATTTCCGCAATTTTACCTTTATGTAAAACAACCCCACCCATCAGCTGCACATCAAAATGGCGTAGTCCAATGGTTCGCCTTCCTGCCTCTCTTACTAAGGCAAAGGCTTCGGGAAGTATTTCCGCTAAGACCTCCTCTTCCTTCTTCCTCCGCATCTCCTCCCCGCTTACCTCTCCCAGTCTCTTCTTTATATATTCTTTAAACTCCTCAGTTTTCGCACGCATCTGCTCATTACTTAAACTCTGCATCTTTGGCTCAAGCAGATTGATCTGCTCTACTAT
>JAMWCG010000230.1 GCA_023818555.1 Candidatus Omnitrophota bacterium | reverse complement strand
CCACAAGTCCAGCACATAAATCAGAAATGATATCTCCATATAGGTTAGGTAAAACCAAAACATCAAAATTTTCAGGCTTCTGCACAAGTTGCATCGCAAGATTATCCACAATAACCGATTCAAAATCAATTTTTCCTCTATACTCTGAAGCCACATCCTCAGCAGTTCTTAAAAAAAGTCCATCGGTAAATTTCATAATGTTTGCCTTATGCACACAGGTAACTTTTTTGCGATTATTCTTTAAAGCGTATACAAAGGCAAAACGCACAATGCGTTGAGAAGCAAAACGAGAGATGGGTTTGATACTTATTCCTGAATCAGGTCTAATTTTTCTCCGGCTAAATCTTTCTATTTCTTTGATTATTTTCCGGGTGTCTTCTTTCCCTTCCTCAAATTCTATTCCTGCGTATAGGTCTTCACTATTTTCTCTGACTATTACAATATCAATTTTTGAATTTTTATAGTATGTTCTTACCCCAGGATAAAGCTTACAGGGTCTTAGACAGGCATATAGGTCAAGTTCCTGTCTTAAGGAAACATTTACGGAACGAAAGCCTGTTCCTATGGGGGTGGTAATCGGACCTTTTAAACCCACCTTATTTCTGCGTAAAGATTCTAAGACTGTTTCCGGAAGGGGAGTTCCATATTTTGCTATCGCTTTCTCACCCGCCATTACCTCCTCCCAAACAATCTCTACTCCCGTAGCCGAAACGCATCTCTTCGCTGCTTCAATTACTTCGGGACCAATTCCATCTCCGGGAATTAAAGTCACTTTATAAGCCATGTTTTTTAAAATATTCTATCGCTCCACCAGAATTGAGAATTTCCTGCATCAGAGCAGGTAAAGGTTTAATATCTATTTCTATGTTTTGACTAATATTTTTAATTTTATTCTTCTCCAAAAAAATCTCTAATTCATCATCCTCTTTTATCCGGGAAGTATCCGCCTCAATAAGCATAAGTCCTAAGTTTATGGCATTGCGATAAAAAATTCTGGCAAAACTTTGGGCAATCACCGCCTTAATTCCACTTGCCTTTATAGCTAAAGGAGCTTGCTCTCTGGAAGAACCGCAACCAAAATTTTTCCCCGCCACAATAAAGTCTCCTTCTTTTACCTTTTGGGAAAAATTGGGCACTATATCTTCAAAAATGTGTTTTGCCAGTTCCTTAGGGTCAGTAATGGAAAATTTATACCTTCCCGAAATAATGTAATCGGTATTTATATTATCTCCAAATTTGTGTGCTTTACCTTTCATCTCTTTTTAAGATATTTCCTGGGGTCAGTAATCTTCCCCTCTATTGCCGAGGCAGTAACTGTGGCGGGGGAGGCTAAATAGATCTCTGCTTCCGGATTTCCCATCCTTCCTTTAAAATTACGATTGGCGGTAGAAATGACGACTTCTTTATCTGCAGGTATCCCTGCGTGGGTTCCTACGCAAGGACCACACCCCGGAGAGATAACCACTCCTCCTGCTTTAATAAATACTTCAATTATTCCTTTCTTTAAGGCAGATAAATAAATATTTCTTGATGCAGGAGCAATTATAAATTTTACTTCTGGATGAACTTTTCTATTCTTTAAAATCTGAGCAGAAATTTCTAAATCTTCTAAACGGCCATTTGTGCAGGTTCCCAAAAAAGCCTGGTCAATCTTGACCCCTTTTACTTCTGAAATGTTTTTAACATTCTCTACAGCATGGGGACAGGCAACCTGGGGTTCAATTTTAGTAATCTCAAACTCTTTTATTTCAAAATAATCCGCATCTTTATCAGGAAAAACAGGTTTAAATTTCTTCTTTGCTTTTCCCCTTAACCAGTTTTCGGTCTTTTTATCAAAAAGCATAATCCCTGCCTTGGCACCCATTTCCACAGACATATTGGCAATTGTAAACCGTCCATCCATATCCAACTCGCTTATAACCTCTCCCGTAAATTCTATTGCCTTGTAATTAGCGTAATCTGCCTTTACTTTACCGATAATGTATAAAATTATATCTTTGGCAAAACAACCAAAGGGAATTCTTCCCCCCAC
>JAMWCG010000229.1 GCA_023818555.1 Candidatus Omnitrophota bacterium | reverse complement strand
ATGGTGGATGCATCTGGGTAAGGTAGAGGCTTTTGTTCTGGGCGGCCAGGGTTTAATTTCTTCTCAACCAGGATACATTGAGGCACAGTTGGTCTTAGACCAGGCAGAACAGATTGACCCGGCTTATGTCCGTGCAATTACGGGGGTAGCTAACTACCATGGGGCAAATGTAAAAGAAACTCAGGTAGAAAAGGCTTTGCGTGAAAAAATGTCCCCGGAGTTAATTGTCCGGTTGGCAAACATTGCCTTACTTCATCAACGGGGAAGCATTGACCCGGTGATTAACCAGCCAGTGCCTCTCACTATTGAGTTTAAAGATAAAACTGCAAAAGAAGCCATTGTGCGTGGGCTTGCCCGTCAGCAGGAGTATGAAATGAAGAATGGCTTGGGTGGATTGAGATTGGGGGAAGAGATAGACGAAAGGACAATTTCTGCCCAGTCTATTGGTTCCTTAGGGATTGCCGATTTGATTATCCTCCTTACCCGTCAAGACACTGCTCCCTATGTGGTGAAAGTCTCTTTGAAGAAATAAGGATAAAAAGGGGTAGGTTAAATCCTACCCCTTGACGATTTCTTAAAACTGTGTTATATATTAAAAGTAGAACAACTTAAAAATGGAGGAGGATGAAAGATGAAGAAGATAGCCTTATGGGGAGTATTGAGTTTATTTCTCTTTTTTAGTAAAGATATTTTCCAGAGCGAAGATTATCTAAATTCTTTAAGTTTAAGACGGGTTCGCCATCAAGACCCCCTTGAGGAAGAGGCAAGGATTTTACTGGAGGCATTAAAAGATAATCCTGGTGACCCGCTCTTTTTTGCTCATCAACTCATCTATATTTTCCTTCAAATAAAGAACCCTCAACTCAAAGAAGAGATACTCCAATTTGCGGTAATCAATCTTTTCTCGCACGGGAAGCCTGAGGTGAGGGATTTTGCCTTAATTTCTGCTTATAAAATTTTTTCTTCCATTGATAGAGAAGGACAGAAAACTAATTTATTATTAAAGGCAGTGCCTCTCTCTATAGATGAAATAGATCCTGGAGTAGCCAATGATGCTTGCCTACTTGTCCAAGATAAAGTCCTGGAACTTAAAGAGATTGCCAATCAGGAGAAGGTGCTTGAGCTTTTTATCCGGCAATTTGGCGAAACCTATCTCAATGAAAGAAGAAAAGGGATTGCCGAGGTTCTGGAAAGATTGAGTAAAAAATTAGAACGCACTTCTCTTGAGAATCTTAGTGCAGTCCTTTTACAGGTTTTGCTTAATCATGAGTATTTACGGCCGGATATAAAACAGTGGGGACCTGAATTCAATTCCTTATTCCCTTCCTTTTCTTCACTCAAAACATTCCTTTCAATTCTCGGTATGCTTGATTTACAACAACCTCCCCAAGCAGACCTTAGAGCATTGCTTAAATCAAAAGAGAAAATAAAACCAGTTGTTTTGCTCTGGTTATATGAATTGAATTTAGAACAAGAGGTAAATAAATTTGCACTTGCTGAAAGAATTGTGGATAATTTTTCTGACCAAGACAATGTTGCCTATAAGGCACTTTCCTTCTATGCGCTTGCCAGACTCTCCCTGCCTAAGAATACTCCTAAAGAACTAAAATCAAAATTAAAGAGTTTACTGGAAAAGTATACCGCGCATCCTTATTTAGGACCTTTAGCCTACCATATCTGGGGAGATATTTCTTAAGGTTAGTTTTCTTCTTTAAAAAATCCTTGCACACAACCTTCCTTTATTGTAAAATATCTCTGTCCCTGCCCTGTGCGTGTTTTAGGATGATAAACTTGAGCCAACAGTTATCAAAAGGGGACTAGGAGTTTACCTCGGCTGCGGTCGTGGTAACAGGTCCCCACCTGGGAAACCGGGTTCAAGGTCTATCATCTGCACGGCAGTGGCGGGGATTGCTTAAAAGATGCCCAGAGAAATGGATCTGTTTGCTAAAGAGAGGGAAGCCGAGGATTTGCAAGATGCACCCCTGGCGGTGCGCATGCGTCCAAATAGTCTGGAGGAATTTGTTGGACAGAGACACA